>JBBSQG010000014.1:0-16997 GCA_038258125.1 Solirubrobacterales bacterium | reverse complement strand
GGTCCGCGCCCGCCGCCTCGCTTGGAGCCTCGCGGCCCTCGCGCTCGCACTGGAGGCCGGCTACTGCGTCGTCGGGCTGGCGACCGGCTACGAGTTCGTCTTCTTCAACATCATCCGACTCGGATTCGTGCTGGTGTTCGCCTTGCTGGGTGCGCTCGTGGCGACACGCCAACCACGCAACGCGGTCGGCTGGATCTTCGTCGGCGCCGCGCTGACGAGCGCGTTGTTCGACCTCGGGGTCGCAGTGATCGAGCCCCAGCTGCAGGAGGGGACCGATCCGGGCGCCGTGGTCGAGCTCGCCGCGGTGGGCGTGAACGTCGGCTGGGCGCCGGCCATGTTCATCTCCGCGACGTTCCTGCTGCTGCTCTTCCCCGACGGGCGTCCGCCGTCGCGCCGCTGGAGGGCGGTCGCCTGGAGTGCCGGGGCCGGCATCGTGGCGTTCCTCGCCAGCTACGGCACCCGCGCCGGGCCGCTGGACAACTTTCCCGCGATCGACAACCCGCTCGGCATCGCCGGCTCGGTGACGAGCGCGCTCGCCGCGCTCGCCGCACTGGCGCTCGCGGTCGGGGTGCTCGGCTCCGTGGCTTCGCTCGTCGTGCGCTTCCGCCATGCCGGGTACGTCCAGCGCCAGCAGATCAAGTGGCTGGCGATGGCCGGTGCCGCCTTCGCGGTCGCGCTCGTCTTCAGGCTGGCCTCCGAGACCACGCTGGACTCGGACCTCACGAACGCCGTCCTGCTGTCGGCAGTGCTGGGGCTCCCCCTCTCGATCGGGATCGCGATCCTCCGCCACCGCCTGTACGACATCGACGTCGTCATCAACCGCGCGCTTGTCTACGGCGCGCTGACGGCGGCGCTCGCGGGAACGTACCTCGGCAGCGTCCTGCTGTTGCAGCTCGTCCTCAGCGCCGTCACCGCCGACAACGGCCTCGCTATCGCGGGCTCGACGCTCGCCGTCGCCGCGCTGTTCCAGCCCGCCCGCCGCCGCATCCAGGCGATCGTCGACCGTCGCTTCTTCCGGCGCAAGTACGACGCCGCCCGCACGCTCGAGCAGTTTGGCGCGCACCTACGCGACGAGGTCGACCTCGAGACGCTCGGCGACGAGCTGCGCGCCGTCGTCGCACAGACGATGCAGCCGGCCCACGTCACGTTGTGGCTGCGGGTCCCGAGCGAGCCTTCGTAACGCTTTCCGGACGCCCACCTCGTCGAACGGACCTTGCGATGACCGCGCTGACCAGATCGTTCATGAGCAAGCTGTCCCGGCGTCGCCGGGACAGCGCCGATGCTGCCGACACGATCACGGCAGCACCGGTGAATGTCCACGCGCTGCCCGAGCAGGCCCCGGTCGAGATCGCCCCCAACGACCCGCTGCTGGCGTACTTCCAGGGGGCGGGCGAGGTCGTCGACATCGACGCGCTGGAGCTCGACTCGCCGGCGCTGCGCGAGCTCAAGGCGGCCGGCGTGAAGCTCGCGGTCCCGCTCGTCAGCCAGGGCGAGCTGATCGGCGTCCTGAACCTCGGGCCGCGGCTGTCCGAGCAGGACTACTCGTCGGTCGATCGCAAGCTGCTCGACAACCTCGCCGGGCAGGCGGCGCCGGCGCTGCGGGTCGGCCAGCTCGTGCGCGAGCAGCAGGCCGAGGCGGCGACGCGCCAGCGCTTCGAGCAGGAGCTCGAGATCGCGAGCCTGATCCAGCACAACTTCCTGCCCAAGCAGCTGCCCGACCTCGACGGCTGGCAGATCGCGGCGTACTACCGCCCGGCGCGCGAGGTCGGCGGCGACTTCTACGACGTGATCCCGCTGCCCGACGGACGCATCGGCTTCGTCGTCGGCGACGTCACCGACAAGGGCGTGCCGGCCGCGCTCGTCATGTCGGCCACGCGCACGATCCTGCGAGCGACCGCGACGCGCCTGATCGAGCCGGGCGAGGTGCTCGAGCACGTCAACGAGCAGCTGTGCCCGGACATGCCCGAGAAGATGTTCGTCACCTGCCTGTACGGCGTGCTCGATCCCGCGAGTGGGCTGCTGCGCTTCGCCAACGCCGGCCACGACGTGCCCTATGTCAAGACGGCTCATGGTGTCGTCGAGCTGCGCGCCCGCGGCATGCCGCTCGGCCTGATGGCGGGGATGGCCTACGAGGAGAAGGAGATCGTCCTCGCGGCCGGCGACGGCGTGCTGCTGCACTCCGACGGGATCGTCGAGGCGCACGCGCCCGACCGCGCGATGTACGGCTTCCCGCGCCTGAAGCAGACCGTCGGCGACGGTCCTTGCGGGCAGGCGCTGATCGACCTCGTGCTCGCCGATGTCGATGCGTTCACGGGCCCTGACGCCGAGCAGGAGGACGACATCACGATGTTGACGCTGCAGCGCGTCGCGGCGGCGCGGCTTGAGCCGAGCTCCGACGACGACGCCCGGGTGCTCGCGCAGTTCGAGCTGCCCTCAGAGCCCGGCAACGAGCGCGAGGCGATCGCCCAGGTCGAGCGGGCCGTCGCCAGCCTGGTGCTGCCCGCGGCGCGGCTGGAGCGGCTGAAGACCGCCGTCGGCGAGGCGACGATGAACGCGATCGAGCACGGCAACGAGAACGTCGCCGAACGCCCCGTCTCGCTGCGCGTGCTGCATTCCCCCGGTCGGTTGCGCGTGCAGGTCAGCGACCGCAGCCACGCCGGCGCGCTGGGGCCGGCCGAGGTCCCCGACCTCGACGCGAAGCTTGCCGGCCTGCAGAAGCCGCGCGGCTGGGGACTGTTCCTGATCGAGAGCATGGTCGACGAGACACATGCCACAAGTGACGAGACCGGCCACACCCTCGAGCTCGTCCTACACCTGGAAGGGGAAGCAGATGGCGATGCGTGAGCTGCAGGCAACGGTGCGCGACCGCGACGGCACCGCCGTCGTCGAGCTGCGCGGCGACATCGACCGCTCCGCCGACGAGCGCCTGGCGCAGGCCTACGGCGAGGCGACGTGCGACGGCGCGCGTCCCGTCGTCCTGAACTTCGAGCACACCGACTACATCAACAGCACCGGGATCGCCCTGATCGTCGGCCTTCTCGCGCAGGCCCGCACGCAGGGCGTGCACATGAGCGCGTGCGGACTATCGAGCCACTATCGCGAGATCTTCGAGATCACGCGGCTGTCGGACTTCATGACGATCGCCGACAGCGAGGACGGCGCCGTGCGCGGCGCGGATGGGAGCAAGGATGTATGAGTCATCGACAGCGGCCGGCGTGCGAGAGATCGCGCCGGGCGTGTGCGCGATCGACATCTCCGGCGACGTGACCGCGGCCAGCGAGGCGGTGCTCGTGGCCGCCTACACGGATGCCAGCGAGCGCGGCTGCAGCGCGATCGTGCTCAGCTTCACCGGCCTGGAGTACATGAACTCCGGTGGCATCGGCCTGCTCGTGATGCTGCTCGTGCGCGCGCAGCGCAAGCATCAGCAGGTGCTCGCCTACGGGCTGTCAGACCACTACCGCCAGATCTTCGAGCTGACGCGCCTCGACGAGGCGGTCGGCATCCATGACTCCGAGGCGGCGGCGCTCGCGGCGGCCGGCGCGAAGGGATGAGCACGATGGCCGACGAGACCTCCCGCGGCGCTGACAGCTGGGCCAAGCCGGTGACCGAGCTGCGCATCGGCGACGTCCCCGACGGCGCGACGAACATCAACGTCGACGGGCGCCGGCTGACGTCGCCGATCCAGGGCTTCGGAAGGATGTGGCAGAAGACCTACACGGTCAGCATCCCGTCCGAGCTGGTCTCCCCGAAGCAGCTGATCGCGACGTGGAAGCGGCACTTCCCCGACTTCTGGCCGGCGGGCAACCGCTTCTACGGCCCGCTGACGGGCATCGAGCCCGGCGACGTGGCGCTGCTGAGCATGAAGCTGCCGGGCGGGATGAAGCTCTCGACCGGCGTCATGGTCCTGTTCGCCGACGAGGAGTCGTTCACGCTGATGACCCCGCAGGGGCACATGTTCGCGGGCTGGATCACGTTCAGCGCGATGCAGCACGGCGACGCGACGGTGGCGCAGGCGCAGGTCCTGATGCGCGCGAGCGACCCGATCTACGAGGTCGGCCTGGCGTTCGGCGGCCATCGCCAGGAGGACGTCTTCTGGAGCCGCACGCTGACGCGCCTGGCCGCGCACTTCGAGCACGACGGCGTCGTCGAGACGAGCGTCGTGTGCGTCGACCGGCGGCGTCAGTGGTCGCGCTGGCGCAACGTCTGGCAGAGCGCCGCGATCCGCACGACGGTCCACACCGTTTCGGCGCCGGCGCGTCGGCTGCGGCGGCGCGGCTGAACACCGGCCGGCGCTCGTAACGATTGCCGGACGCCCCTCGCCGATGGTCTGCTCATTCGACCAACACCAGATTGGGAAGGAACTCTCAGATGAACTCACAAGTGCGCAGACGGCGGCTGTCCGTAGGACGCGGCGTGGCCTTGGCGCTCGCGATCGTGCCCCTGAGCCTGACGGCCTGTGGCGACGACGAAGACAAGAAGAGCGCCAAGCCGGCCGCGAAGGCCGCGCCGACGCCGCTGGCGATCACGACCTCCGACGCCGGCGCGAAGCGCTTCGAGACGGTCGCGCCGAAGTCGATCGAGGGCGGCCTCGTGGAGCTCACGTTCACGAACTCCGGCAAGGGCACCCACGAGGCGCAGCTGCTGCGCATCGAGGGCGCGCACACGGCGCAGGAGGCGCTGAAGATCGTCACCTCCGAGGACGCCGCGACCCCCGAGTGGATACGTGCGGCCGGCGGCGCCGGCAGCACCGGCCCCGGGCAGACCACGAAGACGACGCTCAACCTTCCCGCGGGCAAGTACATGATGTTCGACAACGATGGTCAGGGAGGCCCGTCCAACGCGTCGCTCGGCGCGCTCGCCGAGTTCACCGTCACGGCGGGCGAGGCTGGCGACCTTCCGGCGAGCACCGCCACGATCACGGCCGCGACCGACGAGGACGCCGAGCCCGAGAACAGCTTCGAGATCACCGGGCTGAAGGTCGGCATGAACCGGCTGCGGCTCGTCAACAAGGGCGACGAGCTGCACCACGCGATCATGTTCCCGATCCTGCCGGGCAAGACGATCGCCGACGTCAAGAAGGCGTTCACCGAAGAGGGTCCATCCGGCCCGCCGCCCGTCGACTTCGCCAACGGCGCCGGGACCGCCGTGCTCGACGGCGACACCGAGCAGGTGAGCGATCTCGTGCTGCGCAAGCCGGGCAAGTACGCCGTGGTGTGCTTCCTGACCGACCGCGACGGCAAGGGCAAGCAGCACCTCGCGGCGGGAATGCTCGAGGAGGTCGAGGTCCGGTAGGGGGCCAAGCCGACACGCCCGGGCCGGCGACGGCCCGGGCGCCGGCCTGCCGAGCGGTTCCGCCTGGGCTCATCCGGCGCATGGCAAGTGATTGTGCCCGGATCATCCCCAGATCGTTGACCAAGCAACTACAATTGCGCCCTCATGGCTACGTTCTTCCGACTCTGCGGCTTCCTGCGCGACTACAAGCGCGGCGTCACCTGGTCGGCGATCCTTGCCGCGCTGGCGATGATCGCAACGGTCGCGATCCCCGGCCTGACCGGTGCGGCGGTCTCCGCGATGAAGGACGGCGACCGCGATCGCCTGAAGCTCATCGGCCTGATCGTCGTCGTCGTCGGCGTGCTGCGCCTCGCGCTCACGATCGCGCGCCGGCTCGTCGCCGGCCGCGTCTCGCTCGGCGTGGAGGTCGACCTGCGCAACCAGGTCTACGAGCACCTGCTCGACCTCGAGCTCGGCTTCTTTGACGGCCAGCAGACCGGGCAGCTCATGTCGCGTGCGACCGTCGACCTGCAATCGGTGCGCTTCTTCCTCGGCTACGGCCTCGTGCTCATCTCGCAGGCCGCGCTGACGGTCATCTTCGCCGCGATCGCCGTCTTCGTCATCGACCCGACGCTCGCCGCGATCTCGCTGTTTCCGATCCCCTTCGTCATCTGGATCGCCAACCGCTACGGCCGCCGCGCGCGCCCGGCGCTGCAGGAGGTCCAGCAGCGCATCGGCGAGCTGACCGCCGACGTGGAGGAGAGCGTCGGCGGCGTGCGCGTCGTCAAGGCGTTCGCCGCCGAGGAGCAGCAGGCGCGGCGCTTCGGCACGAGCGTGACCCGCGTCTTCGAGCAGTCGATGATCTCCACGCGGCTGCGCGCGTTCTACAACCCGTTCATCGGCTTCCTGCCCCAGCTCGGGCTCGCCGCGCTGCTGCTCGTCGGCGGGCGCCGCGTCATCGACGGCAGCCTCACGCTCGGCGAGTTCACCGCCTTCTACGGCTACCTGCTGATGCTGCTCGCGCCGGTCCGCACGCTCGGCTGGACGCTCGGCCTGGCGCAGCGCGCGACGGCCTCCGGCGCGCGCCTGTTCGAGCTGCTGGACCGCGAGCCGCGGATCACCGCCCCCGCCGACCCGCAGCCGCTGCCGCCCGGCTCGGGTCGCGTCGAGCTGCGCGACGTCACGCTCGCCTACGGGGACGCGAGCGGCTACGCCAACGCGACCGACGACCACGAGCAGCACGAGCCCGCGCTGCGCGACGTCTCGCTCACCGTCGCGCCGGGCACGACGCTCGCCCTCGTCGGCGCGACCGGCTCGGGCAAGACGACGCTCGTGCAGCTCATCGCACGCCTGTATGACCCGACCGCCGGCAGCGTGCTCGTCGACGGCGCCGACGTGCGCACGCTCGACCCGCACGCGCTGCGCTCCCAGGTCGCGGTCGTCAACGACGATCCGTTCCTGTTCAGTGACACCGTCCATGCGAACATCGCCTACGCGCGCGGCGAGGCGACCCGCGAGGACGTCGTCGCGGCCGCGACCCGCGCGCAGGCGCACGCTTTCATCGAAGCACTGCCCGACGGCTACGACACGCGCGTCGGCGAGCGCGGGCTGACCCTCAGCGGCGGCCAGCGCCAGCGGATCGCGATCGCCCGCGCGCTGCTGGCCGACCCGCGGATCCTCGTCCTGGACGACGCGACCTCCTCGATCGACGCCTCCACCGAGCGCGAGATCCAGAAGGGCCTGGAAGCGGCGATGGCCGGCCGCACGACGTTCGTCATCGCCCACCGCCTGTCGACGATCACGCTCGCCGACGAGATCGCGATTCTCGACGGCGGCCGGCTCGTCGCTCGCGGCACGCCCGACGTGCTGCTCTCCAGCTCGCCGGTCTACCGCGAGATCGTCGAGAAGGGTCTGCCCGACCAGGTCTTCCTGACCCGCAAGCCGCTGGAGCCCGAGGTGGCCGGACTATGAGCAGCCGTGGGCCCCAGGCGCCGGGCGCGCGCGACGCCGTGTCCGACCAGCTCGCCGGCGAGGAGCGCCCGCTGACGACCGCCGAGCTGCGCCGCCGCCTGCGCCAGACCGGCGGGCGCGGGCGCAAGCTGCGCGGCCTCGCGGCGCTGCTGAAGCCCTACCGCACGAAGGTCATCCTCATGTTCGTCGCGCTCGCCGCGGCGACCGCCGCGACGCTCGCCCCGCCGCCGCTCATCAAGCTCGCGATCGACGACGGGATCGAGCAGGGCGACCTCGGCACGCTGCACCTCGTCGTCGCGGCGTTCGTCGCGGCGGCGCTCGTCTACTGGGTTGCCTCCTACGCGCAGACCTACCTCGTCGGCTGGGTCGGCCAGCGCGCGCTGCAGGACCTGCGGCTGCGGATCTTCAGCCACCTGCAGTCGCTGCCCGTCGGCTTCTACGAGCGCCGCCAGGCCGGGCAGTTGATCTCCCGGATGACCAACGACGTGCAGGCGCTCGACTCGCTCGTCACCGACAGCGTCGTGACGCTGTTTCAGAGCTCGCTGACGCTGATCGGGACGATGGTCATCCTCGCGCTGCTCGACCTCGAGCTCGCGCTGCTGACCTTCCTCATCTTCCCGATCATGGCGCTCGCCTCGCTCGCCTTCCGGATCGCCTCGGCGGACGCCTACGCGCGCACGCGCACCGCGATCGGCGCCATCACCGCCTACCTGCAGGAGTCGCTGTCGGGCATCCGCGTCGTGCGCTCCTTCAGCCAGGAGCCGCGCCACGTCACCCGCTTCCGGGAGCTCAACGAGAGAAATCGCGCCGTGAACATGACGACCGTCAACCTCAACGCGGCGTACTTCCCGGCCGTCGAGCTTCTGAGTGCGATCGCGACCGTCGGGATCCTGCTCTACGGCGGCGCGCAGGCGATCGACGGCGACATCACCGTCGGCGTGATCGTCGCGTTCGTCGCCGCGCTGAACCTCTTCTTCGACCCGATCCAGCAGCTGTCCCAGCTCTACACGACCTACCAGGCCGGGATGGCGGCGCTCGACAAGATCTTCGATCTGCTCGACGAGCAGGCCGACCTCGTCGACGCGCCCGACGCGCTCGAGCTCGGCCGGCTGCGCGGGGAGATCGAGCTGCGCGACGTCGGCTTCTCCTACGGAACCGGCGAGGACGCTGCCTGGGCGCTGCGCGACCTGTCGCTGAAGATCCCGCCGGGCCAGACCGTCGCGCTCGTCGGTGCCACCGGGGCGGGCAAGTCGACGATCGCCAAGCTCGTCGCGCGCTTCTATGACCCGACGACCGGCGCCGTCCTCGTCGACGGTCACGACCTGCGCAGCGTGACGCAGGCCTCGCTGCGCCGCCAGCTCGGCGTCGTGCCTCAGGAGGCGTTTCTGTTCAGCGGCACGATCGGCGAGAACCTCGCCTTCGGGCGGCCGGACGCCACGCTGGACGAGATCCGGGCGGCGGCGCGGGCGGTTGGGGCCGACGGCTTCATCGAGGCGCTCGAGCACGGCTACGACACACCGGTCGGCGAGCGCGGCACGCAGCTGTCCGCGGGCCAGCGCCAGCTCGTCGCCTTCGCCCGCGCACTGGCCGCCGGCCCGCGGATCCTAATCCTCGACGAGGCCACGTCGAACGTCGACCTGCACACCGAGGGCCGCATCGAGGAGGGTCTGCGGCGCCTGCTCGCCGGGCGGACCGCCGTGGTCATCGCCCACCGCCTCAGCACGATCCGCCAGGCCGGCCGGATCGTCGTGCTCGACGGCGGGCGGATCGTCGAGCAGGGCACGCATGAGGAGCTGCTCGACGCCGAGGGCGCCTACTGGCGCCTGTACCGCGACTGGATGGCGCAGGCGGCGGCGTAGATTCGTCCGCTGCGCGAGGCCGGGGGTCTACATTGGATGAGCAGCGTCGTCGCTCTCGGGTCTTGTCGCCTCCTTCGCCCGTCGAGCAACGCCGGATCCGAGGGAGCCGAGAACGGAGTGGGCACCATGCCCGATTGGACCGACCCACCCGCAGCGCGGACATGAGCGGCGACATGGAAGCGCTGCGCAGCGCGCTGGCGTCGGCCAACGCGGCGCTGGCCGACGAGCAGGACGGCGCCGGTCACGACGCGCTGGCACTGCTCGTGGCGACCGTCGAGCGGATCCACCCCACGATGCGCTCGCGCGACCAGCGCCTGCGCACACTGGTCGAGTACTACCGCCCGGAGCTTCCGATCACGCACGCCGACGACGGCCAGGCAGGCGGCGCGTTCGCGCTCGTCTCACGCGCCGGGGCCGACGGCGACACGCTGATCACCACGCACGAGACCTTCGACGCGGCCTGCGCCTACGCGGGCGACCGCGTGCTCGACGGCTGGAAGCCGATCACGTTGTTCGGCCTGGATACGGGCGAGATGGTCGTCCTCGCCGTCCATGTCCCAGTCGTGTACCTGAGCCCGCACCGCCACACGATGGCCAACCCGCTCGAGCCACCGCTCGCCGCCGCGGTCGCGTAGCGCGCAGCCCGCGGGAGCGAAAGCTGCCGGGCAAGGACTCGAACCTTGAATTCCAGGGCCAGAACCTGGCGAGTTGCCGATTACTCCACCCGGCAAGGCAGTGCGCGAGTATAGCCACGGCGCTTGGCCGATCAGGACGGGGAGCACACCGAATGAGCGAGATGAAGGACCGGATGTTGCGCGGCGAGCCCTACCTCGCCGACGACCCCGAGCTGATCGCCGACATGGCGCGCGCGCAAGCGCTGCTCGCGCGGTTCAACACGACGGCCCATGAACGGCGTGGCGAGCAGGGCCACATCCTGCGCGACCTGCTCGGCGGTGTCGGCGACGCGGTCGTCATCCGGCCGACGTTTCGCTGTGACTACGGCGTCCACATCACGATCGGCGCCGGCACGTTCGTCAACTACGGCTGCGTGATGCTCGACGTCGCACCGATCACGATCGGCCGGTCCTGCCAGATCGCGACCTGCGTCCAGCTGCTCACCGCGACGCACCCGATCGACCCGGGCCCGCGCCGTGCCGGCTGGGAGTCCGGTGCGCCGATCACGATCGGCGACAACGTCTGGCTCGGCGGCGGCGTGATCGTCTGCCCGGGCGTGACGATCGGCGAGGACACGGTCGTCGGCGCGGGCGCCGTCGTCACCCGCGACCTGCCGGCCGGCGTGGTCGCCGCCGGCAACCCGGCGCGCATCCTGCGCGAGATCGGGACGGGCGATCGCGTCGACCTCCCAGATTCAGGCGGCACTCGCTAGCGACGGATGCGCGGTTCGGGCGATCAGCGCCCGAAATGCGGGCGCAGTCAGCCAGTGCTGCCGCCGGGCGCGAACTGGGCCGTGATGTACGGCTCCAAGCCCGGATCGAGCACGATCAGCACCTCGTCGCCGGGCTCGATCACGGTGGTGCCCTTCGGGACGAAGCCGGCCTTGCCGCGCGGCAGGACGGAGATGATCAGGCTGCCGTCGGGCAGGTTGATGTCCGCCACACGCAGACCGGCGGCCGGCGCGCCCTCGGCGACCTCGACCTCGATGATCTCGAGCTTCTCGTCGGGCAGGTCGAGCAGGTGGACGAGGCCGTGGCCCGGAACCTCGTGCTCGATGAGGTTGAGGATCAGGTCGGTCGCCGAGACCGCCGGCTGGATCCCGAGCAGCTTGAAGTGCTGCAGGTTGCGGGGGTTGTTGCAGCGGGCGATGGTCCGCTCGCAGAGGTACTTCTCCTTGGCGACCTGGCAGATGAGAATGTTGTCCTCGTCGTCGCCGGTGACCGCCACGACGAGATCGGCGCGCTGGATGCCGGCCCGCTCGAGCACCCACAGCTCGGTGCCGTCGCCGTACTGGATGGCGTGCTCGAGCTCCTGCTCGATGCGCAGGGAGGCCCGCCGCTCCGCCTCGACGAGCGTGACCTCCTGCCCGTTGCGGATCAGCTCGCGGGCGAGGTTGAGGCCGACCTTGCCACCGCCGACGACAACGACGTACATCAGGCGGCCGCGACGTCGGCGATCGCCTGCTCGAACATGGCGATGCCGAGCTTGACCGCGCAGATCGTGTTCAGGCCCTGCTCGGCGTACCAGTCCGACCGCGCCGGATCGAGCACGCGGACGACCACGTGCTCGACGCCGAATCGCTTCTGGGCGATCTGCGCGACGAGCAGGTTGGTGTTGTCGCCGCGCGTGGCGGCGATGAACACGTCGGCCTCCTCGATGCCGGCCGCCAGCAGCGCGTCGATCTCGATCGCCGTGCCGACGGTGAAGCGCCCGCCGGAGTCCTCCCACGAGGTGGCCTGGCCCGCGTCGAGGCGCTCGTGCGAGAGCGGATCCTCGTCGAGCACGGACACGGTGTAGCCGGCGGCGAGCGAGGACTTGGCGACCGCCGCCCCCACGCGGCCAGCCCCGACGACGAGGACCATCATGCGGCGGATGCTAGTCGAACATCGGCCTATGCAGGCGCGTCGGCCCGCTCCGGCGAGTCGGTCGCCGGCGCGGTGAGGATCACGCGGCACGGCGACTTGCGCACGACGTGCTTCGTCACGTCCCCGACGAAGTTGTCCAGCGGCCCGCCGATCCCGCCCAGCCGGGCACCGCCGCGGATCCGGGACGGCTCCTCGGCGGCCAGCACGATCAGCTCGACGCCCCGCCGCGTGGCCTCGGCGACGATCCCCTCCCCCGCCCGCCGTGCGCGCACCGTCGCGGTCATCACCTCGACGCCCTCGTATTCCTCCCCGATCGCCTTGGCCCGCGACAACGCCGCGCGCGCTGCCCGCAGCTGGGAATCCGGTAGGCGGGCGTCGAGCGGCAGCGAGAGCGGGACCTCGAAGACCCAGATCGCCTCGATCGTCGCGCCGTGCCCCACGCCCGCCTCGGGGTTCTCGGCGGCGGCCAGCCGGCCCGCCGTCTGGACGATGTCGTCGTCCAGCGGCGTGCCGTAGATTGGGACGAGGATCGAGCCATACTCCGCGCGCACCGGTTCGGAGCGCAGCGCCGCCTCGGAGAGCACGACGCGTCCGCGCACCGGCATGCCGGCGCTGCGCCGGTAGCCGACGTAGAACGCGATCCCGATGACCATCCAGAGGCCGCCGATGATCCGCGCGCCCGCGTGGAAGCCGAGCAGGCTGGCCAGCCCGCCGGCGGCCATGAGCGCGCCGAGCACCGCCGGCAGCGGCAGGTCGCCGCCGCCGACCCGGAGCGAGAGCGGGATCCGGTAGGGCCGCACGCCGTCGGGCTCGCGGTAGCGCAGCACGCAGATCGCCAGGTGCGCGATGAGGAAGGCGATCATCGCCCCGAAGGCGTAGATGCCGACCAGGAACTCCAGGTCGCGCGGTATCACGAGCACTGCGGCCAGCGCGGCAGCGAGCACGATCACGACGTACGGGGTGCCGTACGTCGGATGCAGGCGCCCGATCGCGCTGGGGATCTGGCGGTTGCGGGTCAGCGAGTACGACAGCCTCGACAACCCGAGCATCGCGCCGTGCGCGGCCACGATCAGCGTGAGGGTGGCCAGCGCGCCGATCGCGTAGCGCATCACGTCGGCCAGCCACGGCGGGTCGAACTTCGAGACGATCGCCAGCACCGGCGCGTTGAGCGCGTCGCCGCTCAGCGGCGACGCGCCGGGGGTGATCGGCAGCGCCGCGACGGCGACGAGCGAGATTCCGACGTAGATGACGAGCACGGAGACCGTGGTGCTGGCGATCAGCCGCTTCAGCCCGCCGCGGCTGACGCGCACCTCGCCGGCCAGCCCCGCCGCGGATTCCAGGCTCGTGAACGCGACGGCCGACACGGTCAGCGCGAACAGCAGGTCCTCCCAGCGCGGCGACGTGCCGAGCTCGATCGTCGCTGTGAGCGCGTCGATGTCGATGACGAGGAAGGCGCCGAGCACGATCACCAGCAGCTGCAGGACGAGGTCGGCGGCGATCAGCGCTGAGACACGCTCGATCGCGCGGCCGGCGTTGCGGCCGCGGATGTTGCGCACCGCGACGTAGAGGACGATGCCCAGCGCCATCGCCAGCTCCGGGCCGCCGCTGCCCAGCGGCGCCCAGAAGGCGGCCACGTAGTGCGTCGCCACGAACGCCGTGACGGCGATCAGGATGAGGAAGTCGAGCAGCACCGCCCAGCCGGCGATGAAGCTCCACAGCTCGTTGAAGGCGTAGCGCGCGAACACCGTCGAGCCGGCGCGCTCGGGGTGCAGCGAGGCGCCCTCGACGTAGGTCATCGCCGTCAGGACGAAGAAGACCGCGGCGCCGAGGAAGGCGACGGGCGTCAGGCCGAGCGCGTTCTCGGCGACGATCCCGAGCGAGAAGTAGACCGCGCTGGCCAGGGACGACCAGACGAGTGCGAACAGCGCCGGCGAGCCGAGGCTACGGCGAAACAGGGGCTTGGGGTCGTGCACGCCGGCTACAGCTCCCGCCAGGTGAAGTACAGCCGCCCGCCGCCCGCCGCGACGAACAGCACGCCGAGCACCGTCCCGATCGCCAGCGGTCCGCCGCCCGCCGAGAAGGTCCGCACGAGGATCGCCAGGCCGAGCACGACCATCACCGCCGACATCAGCAGCGTCGAGGAGCGGTGCAGGCCGCGGCCGCTCGGGCGCTTGGCGTCAGGCACTGGACGGCTCGCTTTCGATGATCACGCGGCACGGCCGGTCGGCGAGCACCGTCTCGACGGTCTTGCCGAACAGCGTCGTCGTGCCGGTCCGCGGCGGCAGCGGCATGACGAGCGCGTGGGCGCGCATCTCGCGCGCCTCGTCGACGATCAACCGGCCGCTGCCGCCCGGCCGCACGCGTTCGACGTGCCCGCTCACGCGCCGACCGCCCTGCAGCCGGGCCTGCTCGATGACCGCCCGGGCCGCGATCTCCTCCTCGGGCAGCTCGGCGTCCAGCGGCGAGGCCTGCGGGACCGTGATGAGCACGAGCACGTGGATGCCGCGACGCTTGCGCCCGGCGAGCTTGGTCGCCGTCGCGATCGTCGTGGAGGAGTAGTTGCGCGCGTCGAGCGCGACCAGCACCGACTCGTACTCGGCCTCGTTCTGGGTCACCGGCTGGGGCACGGCGACCTGATGCGTCGAGACGAAGTCCAGTCCCTGGCTGCGGCGATACAGCAGGTATCCGCTCATGCCAAGCACCATCCACGTCACGCCGGCGATCCCGACCGTGAGGTCCAGCACGCTGACCACGATGAACGACAGGATGGTGCCGGTCAGGCCGATGACCGCCAACGGCGGCAGGTTGTGGCCGCGCACGCGCAGGCGCCCGGGGCTGAGATAGGGGCGCCGCGCGTCTGGCTCGGTCACGCGCAGGCAGATGAGGGACAGGTGCGCCATGGAGAACGACAGCATCGCCCCGAAGGCGTAGATCTTGCCCAGGAAGTCGGCCTGGCCGGGCAGCAGCGCGACGCAGGCGAAGCCGGAGAAGACGAGGATGCCGATGTACGGGGTGCGGTAGCGGCGGTGCAGCTGGCGCATCGTGTCGGGCAGCTGGCGGTAGATGCCCATCGAGTAGGTCAGCCGCGAGATGCCGAGCACGCCGGCGTTCGTCGCCGCGATCAGGATCGTCACGGCGAGCACGCCGACGTACACCTGCACGCCGCCCTGAAACCAGCCGAGGTCCATCCCCGAGACGACGCCGATGATCGGGTCGTTGGCGTAGCCGCCGTCCTCGGGGCCGACGCCGAGCTGCGTCTGGCAGCCCTCGCCGGCGATGCATTCGACCGGCAGCGCGGAGAGCGCGATCAGCGGCAGCGTGAAGTAGATCGCGAAGACGGCGATCATCACGCGCCGGATCGCGGCCGGGATCGTCGTGTCGGGGTCGCGCGCCTCGCCAGCCATGTTGGAGATCGTCTCGATGCCCGTGTAGGCGACCGTGCCGATCGGGATCGCGAGCAGGAACTGCGTCAGCGTCGGCGTCTCGCCGAAGAACGACAGGTTGTCGATGAGGATGTCGGGGCTGAGGACGAGAAACGCGCCAAGCGCCACGATCGCCAGCTGGCTCATGAAGTCGATCGCCGCGAGGACAAGGTTCACGCTCACGGCGTCCTTGACGCCGCGCACGTTGACGAGCGCCAGCAGCGCGACGACGCCGACGGCGAAGATGATGTCGCCGGGACCCTCCTTGAAGCCGTCCCATGTGAAGCGCCCGGCGTAGTGGGCCGCGAAGAACGCCGAGATGGCGATCGTGATGATGTAGTTCAGCATCTGCGCCCAGGCCGTGAAGAACGACCACAGCTCGTTGAACGCGCGCCGGGCGAACAGCGACGAGCCGCCCGCCTCCGGATACATCGCGGTCGCCTCGGCGTACGTCGTGGCGGTGCAGTAGAAGAGCGCCCCGGTGATCACGAAGACGAGCGGCGTGAGCCCGGCGGCGAGCGCGGCGACGAGGCCCAGCGCGTAATAGATCGACGAGCCGACGTTGCCGTACGCGGTCGAGAAGAGCGCGTTGACCCCGAGCACGCGCTGCAGTCCGTGGAGCTGGCGCTCTGCCATCCGCGGCGGGAGTCTACGCCGAGCGTACCCCGCGACCGATGGCCGCCGGACCGGATGCCTGTCAGTGGACCCGTCCGCTAACGCTAGCTACACCGTGAGGCAGCTGCGCACGCTGGCCCGCGCCGGTTGACCGGGCAGGTCGACCCAGACGATGTTCACCGCGCCGTGGCGCTCGGCGGCGGCGCCGTCGACCCGGCTGGCGGTCTGGCGCAGCTGCTTGACGACGCGCGCGGCACGCGTGGCGCTTTTGTAGAAGCCGATGTAGCCGCCGCCGCGCGGGCCCTCGAACACGATCTGGTAGTCGGCGGTGTCGGTGTCGGTGCTGCCCGTCGCGCCGCCGGTGAGCCGGTAGCCCAGGCCGGTCAGGCAGCTGCTGATGCGGTCGCGTCGGGTCGGTTGCGGCGCTGTGCCCGTCAGCGCCGGTGCCGTGCTCGTGACGGTCGCGCCGGCGCTTGCGGGAGCGTCAGCGTCGTCGTCGCCGCCGCAGCCGGCGAGCAGCAGGGTCGCGACGAGAACCGCCGGCCAGCACCTCACGAGCCGTCCTCCACGAACTCCATCAGCGCCTCGAGCGTGACGTCCCAGCCGAGCGTGTCGCCACCGCCCGGCAGCGCCTCCTGCCAGTCCAGCCCGAAGTCGCGCCGGTCGATCGTCGACGACAGCTCGACGCCGACGCGGTTCTCCGGGCTCAGCAGCCCGGCGCCCGGCAGGCCGATCTTGCCGGTCGCGGTGACCGTCTGCGTGTGGCCGTGGATCGACAGCTCGCCGGTCGCGCTGATCGAGCGGCTGTCGTCGCCGGTGAGGTCCGCCACCGCCCAGCGGACCTCGGGAAAGCGCACGGCATCGAGGAACTCCGCCGACAGCATCCGCTCGCGGATGACCGGGTTGTTGAGGTCAAGCGACGCCACCGGCACGCTCGCGACGATCGTGCCGGCAACCGGGTCGAGCGTCGCGTCGATGTCGCGAAAGCCCGCGCGATAGTCGCGCGCGCCGAGATGGCGGACCTTGAAGGTGACCGACGAGAACGGCGCATCGGCGCGCCAGGTCGCGCCGCCCAGGTGATCCTCGAGAAAGCTCATCGCACGGGGAATGTAGTGGGGTGTCGACGACCCATCGCTCAGCACGACGCCGTCGCGTGACGACTGAGCCGGCTATCGCGGATGCCTGGGCGTGCCGGCGAGGAGGGCACAGTGCAACCGCACGGGCCCTCCTCGTCGGTGCGGCCAGGCGCCGCGAGAGCGGCTCAGGCGTTACGCGACCAGCGGGATGATCAGAATGGCCACGATGTTCGCGACCTTGAT
>JBBSQG010000013.1:0-17190 GCA_038258125.1 Solirubrobacterales bacterium | reverse complement strand
TGGCATCCTGCACCATGAAGGTGACCTCCTGCCGCAGGCCCCGGCTGCCGAGAACAGCCGTAAAAGCCCTGCACAGGAGGTCATTCTTCTATCTGGACCGGACGGAACCACCCCGCCCGATCGGTGGATCCGGGCTTAGGCCACGAGGGTGGCGCGCTCGGGTCTCAGTCCCAACTCGCGCACCAGTCCGTCGCAGAGCGAACATTCTCGAACGTGCGCGTCCATGCGATAAGCGACGGTGGCTCCGATGTGGCTCTGAACGTCCTCGGAGCCGCTCGAGTACAAGATCTCGAGCCGGCGCGGATGCAGGTGACTGCGACGCAGCGCGGGAGTGTTGCGATCGAGAAGATCCTGGGCCTGACGAGCGGTGCTGTCCGCGGAGAGAGCACGCGCCGCTTGACGAAACGCTTCGGCGACTTCGCCCAGCTCCAGCAGCGTGAGCGCGCTGTAGCTGTTGCCCATGGGTTGCGCCACGGCGACGCGGCACACCGCGACACGCTCCGGTACCGGCACTCCGCAACCGTCGCAGAGCTCGAACGCGCCGACGACGACCTCGCGTCGGCTGCGCACGAGTTTCCGCGACGGATCCACAAGCCGGCACAGCTCGGTGACCCAAGTCAAGTAGGCCTGGCTGTGGCTCGCCCGTACGGGCTCGAAATCGATTCCAGTGCAGCCGAGATGGCGGCACAGAACGTCCTCGTCCCAATCAGTAAGCTGGCGTAGTCCACCGAGCAGCAAAGCGATAGCGTCGGGATCGACGCCGCCGGGCAGAGAGGCAGCCCTGATCGCCCGCATGTAGACGGCGAAACCGTCAACGTCAAGATCGCTCGGCATCTCAGACTCCTCGTACGGATTACGAGCTACGTGACCTTAGCTGAGGTCGCGGCGTCGGCGCTTACGAAAGCGCAGTTTAGGCGTCGGCACGGAGCAACCATCCCACAAATCAATTGATTGCGACCTCGGTCGGACGTCCGGGCAGCGCCGTAGGGGATCGACGCACCACCGGGCACACTCACCTTCGCGACGGTGGGCACGCACTCGGCGGCAGCGCTGCTCCCCTGGGCTTGGCGGGGGCGGGCGGGATGGCATGCCCGGGGGTCAGCCCCACCCCGCTTCGCCCGCGCGCCGTAGCGACAGCGCGGCACCCGAGATCGAGAGTGATCACACGATCACATCGACGACGGGAGCGGTCATGAGACCCACGAATCTGGCAGCACGAGCAGGGCGCTGGAGCGCACGACATCGCCGGACCGCGATCCTCGGCTGGATCGCGTTCGTCGTCCTCGCCACCGTCGGCGGCGGGATGATCGGCACGAATTCACTCGACGAGTCGCAGATGGGCAACGGGTCCTCCAAGGCGGCCGACGTCGCCGTCGACGGGGCCGGCTTTCGGGAGTCCAGCGGTGAGCAGGTGCTGATCCAGGCGCGTGATCGAGACGGCGATCACACGGCCGCGCTACGAGCCGCCGCCGCGCAGCTCGTGGCGAGGCTCGACGAGACGCCGCACGTCGGCAAGGCCGTCTCGCCGTTCGACGCCGGCGCCACCGGCATGATCTCCCGCGACGGGCGCTCGGCCCTGCTCTCCTTCGAGATCGCCGGCGACGACGAGCGGGCCGGCGATCGCGTCGACGCGACCCTCGCCGCCACCGCCGCGGTGCAGCGCGCCCACCCCGGCCTGCGCGTCGAGCAGATCGGCTCGGCCTCGGCGAACCAGGCGTTCGAGACGGCCCTGCGCGAGGACTTCAAGCGCGCGGAGACGCTCTCGGTCCCGCTGACGCTGATCATCCTGCTCGCCGCCTTCGGCGCGATGGTCGCCGCCGGCCTGCCGCTGCTGCTCGGCCTGACCGCCGTCGGCGCGACGCTCGGCCTGCTCGGCCCGATCAGCCAGCTGACCCCCGTCACCGACCAGATCGGCTCGGTCATCCTGCTCATCGGCCTCGCCGTCGGCGTCGACTACTCGATGTTCTACGTGCGCCGCGAGATGGAGGAACGCGACAAGGGCAAGGGGCCGCAGGCGGCGCTCGAGGCGGCCGCCGCGACCTCGGGCCACGCGATCGTCGTGTCGGGCTGCATCGTGCTCATCTCGATGGCCGGCATGCTGCTGTCGGGCTCGTCGATCTTCGTCTCCTTCGGCGTCGGCACGATGATCGTCGTCGCCGTCGCGATGATCGGCTCGCTCACCTTCCTGCCGGCGATGCTCTCCTGGCTCGGGGAGAAGGGCTGGACGGAGAAGGGCCGCGTGCCGATCCTCGGGCGGTTGCGCCACCGCGGCGGCGGCCGGTCGCGCGTCTGGTCGTGGATCCTCGATCGCGTGCTCGCGCGGCCGTGGATCTCCGCCGGCCTGTCGGCGGCGCTGCTGCTCGCGCTGGCCTTCCCGGCGCTGGGCATGCGCACGATGTCCGCGGGCATCGAGGGCCTGCCCTCCGACATCCCGGTGCGCGGCACCTACGAGCGCGTGCAGGCCGCGTTCCCCGGGACGACCGAGCCCGCAGTGGTCGTCGTGCAGGCCGCGGACGTCAGCTCGCCGCAGGTGCGGGCCGGCATCTCCGAGCTGCGTCGACAGGCATTGGAGACCGGCCGCATGTCCGAGCCGATCGACGTGCGCGTGAACCCGGCGCGCAACCTGGCGATCGTCGAGATCCCGCTGCACGGCACCGGTGAGAGCGACGAGGCGCTCGCATCACTCGCCGAGCTGCGCGACGAGGTCGTCCCGGCGACCATCGGCCAGGTCCCCGGCACGACGGTGAACATCAGCGGCGATACCGCCGGCAGCAAGGACTTCAACGACACGATGAAGTCCCACCTGCCGCTCGTGTTCGGCTTCGTGCTCGGCGCCGCCTTCCTGCTGCTGCTGTTCAGCTTCCGCTCGCTCGTCATCCCGATCAAGGCGATCGTGCTCAACCTGCTGTCGGTCGGCGCGAGCTACGGCGTGCTGACGCTCGTCTTCCAGCACGGCTGGGGCGCGTCGCTGCTGGACTTCGAGCCGCAGGCCGGGATCACCTCATGGCTGCCGCTGTTCCTGTTCGTCGTGCTGTTCGGCCTGTCGATGGACTACCACGTGTTCATCATCAGCCGGATCCGCGAGGCGGTGCTCGGCGGCGCGCGCACCGAGGACGCCGTGGCGAGCGCGATCAAGTCGACGGCCGGCGTCGTGACGAGCGCGGCGCTCGTGATGATCGCGGTGTTCTCGATCTTCGCGACGCTCGGCGCGATCGAGTTCAAGCAGATGGGCGTCGGCCTCGCGGCCGCGATCCTGATCGACGCGACGATCGTGCGGGCGGTATTGCTGCCGGCGACGATGAAGCTGCTCGGCGAGCGCAACTGGTGGCTGCCGCGCGGCCTGGCGTGGCTGCCGCGGGCGGGCGTCGGCCAGCCGGCGCGCAGCTCGGCGTAACGCGCCTGCCACGGCCGCGGCTCTTCCGCCCGCCCTACCGCTTCGTGACGGTGCCCGAGCTGCTGCGCGACGACCCGCCGCCGGTCGGCCGGCGACTACCGCACAAGCAACGCAGCAGCGAGAGCTGACTACCCGGCTTCGGCAGGACCGGCGCGCGCGGGCGCCGGGGTCGTAGCCTGTCGGGCCGTGAACGCCATCTCCGACTACCTGCGCGCGCAGGCCGCCGAGCACCGCGCAACCGCCGCCCGGGAGCCCGACGACACGCGCTACGACCAGAGCGCCGACGCGCTGGAGGCGCTCGCCGCCTATGCCGACGCCGCCGCCGAGCGCGACGCCTTCCAGATGCGCTACCTGCTCGGCCATCACGTCGTCGACGGCGAGTTCGCGTGGCCGAAGGGGCAGTGCGGACGCTCGATCCTGCAGTTCGGCTTCGACCGGCCGCTGCGCGAGGAGTCAGAGCTCGAGCAGTTCCTGATGGACCTCTGCGACCTCGCGAAGTCCGATGCGGCACGCCATATCGGCTCCAACGAGAGCGATTTCGAGCGTGCCGACGCCGAGCAGATCGCCAAGCGCTTCGGGCTCGGTGTCGAGCGAGTGCATTCCGCACTGGACGCCGGGCGCGGCATCCGCCACGTGTACACGGTCGGCATCCCGGCATGGCATGCCTTCCATGACGAGGCGCGCGCGGAGCTCGAGGCGATCGACGGCGTGGTCATCCAGCCGGGCTCGACGAAGCAGTACGGCCCCCAGCCGCCGCTGCTGATCGCCAACGTCCCGGCAGCGAACGAAGACGACGCGCGTGCGCGGGTTGCGAAGATCGTCGGCATCGAGGCCGGCGCGCTTGGGACCGCGCCCTCATCACACCGGGTGCTGTGACCATCGGCGGGCGGGAGTGCGCATTTCAGGCGTTCAGGACCCGGAATGCGCATCGACGCGACGCGGCGTCCGTGCGGCGAGCATCCAAGCAATGAGCACCGCCGTCCGCCCGCAGCCGTCGAACCCGCTGCCCGGCGGCGCGCGCAGAATGTGGACTTGCGAGACGCTGCTCGGCGCCCTGATGCTGTTCGTGATCGCGCTCGGCGTCGGGAGGGGTGTCGCCGCGCTCATGCCGTGGCTGCCGCTCGCGGCCACCGTCGCGGGCCTGGCGTACGGCGTTCTCCTCCCGCGCGAGCGCCACCGCCGCTGGCGCTGGGCCCTGCACGAGTCCGAGCTCGACATCGTCTGCGGCGTGTGGAACGTGACGCGCACGATCGTGCCGGTCACGCGCATCCAGCACGTCTCCGTCCAGCGCACCGGCTGGACGAACGCGTTCGGCCTCGTCCGCCTGCACGTCCACACGGCCGCGGGCACGACGACGATCCCGGGGCTCGCGCCCGCGCAGGCCGACGATCTGCGCGATCGGATCCTGGCGCAGCTGCAGACGCCCGATGACCTCTGAGGCGCCGCGCCACCTGCACCGGGCGGCGATCGCCGTCGAGGCGGCCCGCTCGGCGTTGCAGCTCTTCGGCGGCATCGTGCTCGTGGCGATCGTGCGCGGCAGCGCCCCGGGCACGACGGCCGCGCTCGCGCTCGCCGGCATCGCGGGCTCCGCGCTGATCGGCTGGAACGTCTGGCGCAAGACGACGTACTGGCTCGACGGGCCCGCGCTGCACTTCCGCTCGGGGGTCTTCACGCCCGACGAGAAGATCGTGCCCGTCGGCCGCGTCCAGGGGGTCGACACGACGACCGGCCTGTTGCAGCGGATCTTCGGCGTCGTCGAGGTGCGCGTGCAGGTGCCCGGGGTCTCGGATGCCGACGAGATCGTGCTCTCGGCGGTGACCCACGAGGAGGCGGCGCGGCTGCGCGACGCGCTCGGCCAGCCGGCGCCGGCCGAGCCCGACGTGCTCCTGCGACTGGGGATGCGCGACCTGCTGCTGGCAGCCGCGACCGGCCCGCAGATAAGCGTCGCCCTGTCGGCCGTCGCCGGCCTGTACGCGCTGCTGCACAACGTCGTCGACTTCGAGAAGGATGGCGAGGGGCTGCTCGTGCGCCTGGACACAGCGCAGGAGATCGCGCTCGCGGTCGTGGTGCTGCTCGTCGCGGCGTACGTGCTCGCGTTCCTCGCCGCGATCGTCGTCTTCGCCGGCTTCGAGGCGCGGCGCGACGGCGGCGTGCTGCGCATCCGCCGCGGCCTGCTCGAGCGGCGCGCGACGAGCCTGCCGCTGGCGCGGGTGGACGGGATCGTCATCGTCGAGGGGCTGGCGCGCGGGCCGCTCGGGCTGGCGGCGCTGCGGATCGAGAGCGCCGCGCACGGTGGCGAGCGGGCGGCGGGGCGGACCCTGCTACCGCTCGTGCGCCGGTCCGAGGCCGAGGCCGTGCTCGCCCGGCTCGTGCCGTCGCTGGCCGTGCCGCCCGGCGCGCTCGAGCGCCCGCCGCGACGTGCGCTGCGGCGCTTCCTGCTGCTGCCGTCGGTGGTCGGCGTGGCGGCCGGCGCGGTGCTCGCGCTGAGCCTGGGCTCGCCAGCCCCGGCCTGGGCGGCGACGCCGCTGTTCGGTCTGGCCGGAGCGTTCGTCGGCCTGCGCGGCTACCGCGGCGCCGGCGTGCGCCTGGTCGCCGACGTCGTCGTCGTGCGCGAGGCGCGCGTGGCGCGCCGCACGCTGCTGGCCCGCCGCCACCGCCTGCAGGAGCACGCCCTCGCCCGCACTCCGCTCCAGGCTCGGGCCGCGCTCGCCGACCTGCGCGTCACCGTCGGCTCGGGCGGTCAGGGACGCGCCCGCCATCTCGAGCGGGCGACGGCCGAGGCGGCGTTCGGCGCGCTGCGCCGGCCCGCGCCCGACCTGTAGCGCACGCACGACCCGGCCGCGCCGGCCGCGCGACCGCTAGCGCCGGATGCTCTCGCAGTCCTTGGCGATCCGATCGCTCGGATCGGCGAAGACGACGTCCCGGCCCCGCCCGCAGACGACGGTGTCGCGCCCGCCGTGGATGACGTTGATGCGGTCGTTGCCGGAGCCACCGTCGATCCGGTCGCTGTCGTAGTTGCCGTAGATCGTGTCGTTACCGGAGCCGCCGAGGATGTGATCGCGTCCGCGGTCGCCGGTGATGCGGTCGTCGCCGGCGTCGCCCCAGATCGTGTCGTTGCCCTTGCGGCCGGCCATGACGTCGTTGCCGTCGCCGCCGTGCAGGCGGTCGTTGCCCTGGTCGCCGTCGACGTAGTCGTCGCCGTCCATGCCGTAGATGCGGTCGGCGCCGCCGCGCCCGAAGATCGAGTCGTCGCCGATCGAGCCGATCAGGCGATCGGGGTTGCGCGTGCCGCGAATCGTCAGATTCGTCGTCGTGTCGCTGTCGGGCTCGGCGGCGATCGGCACGACGTTCTCGCAGCCGCTGAGCATGTCCCGCCCCGGCGCGTCGGCCTCGACGTAGACCGTGTCGTTGCCGTCGCCGCAGATGACGGTGTCCGCGCTGTCGTCGGCGGCGCGGATGGTGTCGTCGCCGGGCCCGCCGTCGAGCGTGTCGACACCGTTGCCGCCGACGAGCACGTCGTTGCCCTCGTGTCCGAAGAGCTCGTCGTTGCCCGAGCCGGCGTCGAGCGTGTCGTTGCCCAGGCCGCCGTAGAGGTGGTCGTTGCCGGCGTCGCCCTTGATCGTGTCGTCGCCGTCCTCGCCCTCCAGGCGATCGCCGGCGCGACCGCCGTCGATCAGGTCGTTGCCGGGGCCGCCCCGGATCCGCTCGGAGCCCGTCTCGCCGTAGAGCTGGTCGTCGCCCTCGCCGCCGAGGATGAGACGGTCAGAGCCGCGGCCGCCCTTGATGATGTCGTTGCCGGGTCCGCCGTCGAGCAGCTGGTCGTCGCCGAAGCCCTTCTCGATGATCGAGTCGTCGCCCTCGCCGCCTCGGATCGTGTCGTCGCCGTCGCCGCCGTCGAGCGAGTCGTTGCCCTCGTCGCCGTCGATCGTGTCGTTGCCGGTGCCACCGTCGGCGCGGTCGGCGCCAGGCCCTCCCCGCATCGTGTCGTTGCCGGTGCCGCCGGTCATCCTGTCGTCGCCGTCGCCGCCGTCGATGCGGTCGCTGTTGTTGCCGCCGGAGAGCACGTCGTTGCCCGGCCCGCCGTCGAGCGTGTCGCGCCCGCGACCGCCGCGCAGCGTGTCGTCGCCGCCCAGTCCCTCGATCTTGTCCTCGCCGCGGGTGCCGGTGATCCGGTCAGACTGCTCGGTCCCGGTGGTCACAGCGATACCGGGCTGGACGACGAGATCGCTCGGGGCCGTGCCCGCCAGCGTGATGAGCCCGATCCGCCCGCGCGAGAACGGGCTGACAAGCGTCACCGTGCCTGCGCCGCCGTCGGCGACGACGATCCGGCTGGCATCCGGATACCAGGCCGCGCGACCCGGTCCGGTACCGGCCACGAGCCGCCGCACGCGCATGCTGGCGAGGTCGATGAGGGCACCCGCGCGTCCGCCCGGCGCCGCGCCGACGATCAGCCGCGAGCGGCCGGGCGACAGCGTCAGCCCGCCGCCGGCGCCGGCGGGCAGCTTGATCGCGTGCTTGCGGACACGGTGCTGGCCGCGAGCGATGACCCGCAGGCGTCCGCGCGCCGTGACGTAGGTCAGGCCGTTGTCGGCGATCGCGACGCCGGTCGCGCCCTTCAGCTTGATGAGCCGCAGCAGCTTGCGCTGGCCGAGGGCAAGCATCGCCACGCGGCCGCTGCGCAGCGTCACCGCCGCCGCCGAGCCGTTGTGCGCGACGGCGAGCTCGCTGCCCTCACCGCGCAGCTCGATCGCCGCGCGCGGCACGAGTGTCTGGCTGTCGAGCACGATCAGCTGCGTGCCGCGGACGGCGTACAGCGTCTCCCCTCCGGGCGACAGCGCGAGGTCAGCGATCTCCGGCGGGCCCGCTCCGAGCGTGCTGCGCGTGCTCTCCAGGCGTGTGTTGACGGCGACCGCGACGACCTCGCCGGCGGCCGACACATAGCCGCGCGCGCCGTCGCGCGAGACGGCGACCGCGCGGGCCGGGCCGGGCAGCGCGAGCCGCGCCACGACGTCGTTGCTTGGGATGCCGAGGAAGACGAGCTCGGGCGTGCCGGGTGCGACGAGCGTCACACGGGCCGATGCCGCCGGCGCGAGCGCCAGGCCGAGTACGAGCAGCAGCACAGTCCACGGCAGCAGCCCACGCCCGTACGTCCTGCTCCCGCCGTTGCCTCCCATCCGCACACACAGAGATACCGCATCGGACGCGAAGGGATCGCCGGTTGGGTCGGATTCTTGATGGCTGGCATGCTTGCGGTCATGGCCACCATCACCGTCAGCGCGCTGCTCACGACCCCGGTCAAAGGACTGCGGGTCGTCGCACGCGACGCACTCCACCTGACGACCGCCGGCGTCGCCGACAACCGCCGCTTCTATCTCGTCGACGAACGCGGACGGATGGTCAACGGCAAGCAGATCGCCGCGCTGCACGAGGTCGTGGCCAGCTACGGCCACGCCGAGCGCACGCTCGAGCTGGCCTTCCCCGACGGCACGCGGGTCGCCGGACCGGTCGCGCTCGGCGAGGAGCTCGCGACGACGTTCTTCTCGCGCCCGACACCGGCGCGCGAGCTGCGGGGAGACTTCGCGGCGGCACTGTCGGAGCACACCGGGCGCGCCCTGCGGCTTGTCGAGGGCGTGCACCGCAGCGGCGTCGATCGCGGCCGTGACGGTGCCATCAGCCTCGTCTCGCGCGCCTCGCTGCAGGCGCTGGCGCAGATCGCGCAGGCAAGCGAGATCGATGCGCGCCGCTTTCGCATGCTCGTCGAACTCGACGGCCTCGACGAGGCGCACGAGGAGGACACCTGGGTCGGGCGGCCGGTTCGTCTCGGCACGGCGCTCGTGCGCGTGCGCGGCCACGTCGGGCGCTGCCTCGTCACCCAGCGCGATCCCGAGAGCGGCCGGTCGGACCTGCCGACGCTCGACCTGCTGCGCTCCTACCGCGGTGAGCTGGAGACCTCCGAACCGCTGGCGTTCGGCGTCTACGGCGAGGTGCTTCAGGCCGGCCGCGTCGCCGTCGGCGACGCCGTCAGCCCGCAATAGGCGCCGCGCCCGCTACGGGGAGGACGTCGTCGCGACGCCGTCGTCCTGCGCCGCGGGCTGCGTCTCGCCCGGCGACTCGTCGAGAAACGCCTTCACGTCGCGGTTGAAGCGCGCGGGCCGGTCCATCATCGACACGTGGCCGGTGTCCTCATAGATGATCTTGCGCGCGTCGGGGATCAGCTGCTCGAAGATCGCCGCGTCCTTGACCGGGACGAGGAGGTCCTTGTCGCCCCAGACGATGAACGTCGGGCAGGCGATCCGGGTCAGCCGGTCGCGCAGCGGGTAGCAGCACATCGCCTCCAGCGCGTCGGAGAAGCCGGGCTTGCCCGAGCCCAGCACCTGCTGGGCGGCCAGCGGACCGGGCAGCCGGTGCGGATGCGCCGCGACGAGCAGCAGCAGCGCGTGGCGCAGGCGCGGGCGCAGCGCGACCATGTGCGATTGCGAGGCGAGGTGACCAAGCGAGAAGAAGACGATGTTCTCGGCGCGGTGGCGCAGCCCCTGGGTGCGCTCGGTGCGGATCGACTCGATGCTCAGCCCGGCGGCGGCCACGAGCACGAGCCGTTCGACGCGCGCCGGGTACTGGATGGCGAGCTCGGCGCCGATGAAGCCGCCCATCGAGTTGCCGACGATCTGGGCGCTGTCGATGCCAAGCTCGGTCATCAGCGCGTCGATCGTGTCGGCGTAACCGCAGACCGAGATCGGCTCGGCGGGCATCTCGGAGTAGCCGAAGCCGGGCAGGTCGACGGCGATGACGCGCCGCTCGCGCGCGAACAGCGGCAGCTGCTCGAGCCAGTTCTGCCAGCAGCCCGAGAGGCCGTGGATGAAGATCACGGGCTCGCGTTCGCTGTCGGTCGCGTCGGCGGTGGGGCCGAAGTCGACGATGTTCACCCAGCGGCCCAGGACGCGAACCCAGCGCAGGTGCGCCTGCCAATCGACGTCCATCCATTCCGAGCGGCCGACCGCGCCGTAGGCGTCGAACTCTGATGTGCCGGATGCCACGTGGGAAGGGTACCCCCGCTCGGCCGGGCTGACGCCCGGATGCCACCTCGACCCCCGGCGGGTGGCAACCCGCCAGCCTGCCTGGGGGCCTGAACCGGTCGCCGGAGGACCCCGTAGGAGGGAGCAGGGCCAGTGTGCTCATGCGCGCTGCGCGGTTGGGGCACAGCGGAGCTCCTCCCGGGCCGGGGCAGGTCTACCGGCAGCCCCGCCGGCTCGCCGCGCGCCATGAGGGCGGGACGTCGAGCGGCTGGAGTGTGAGGTTCTGGTGGGCTGTGGGGTCCACCAGAACCCTCCTCACCGGGCCGGGGGGTTCGCGCCGACCGCCGAGGGCTCGGTCGCCTGCGGACCGTAGGTCGCGAACGCCTCGGCGACGGCCCGGCGCTCGCCCTCGTCAAGGACGCGCGGCGTTCCGCACGCGCACGCGTGCACGTAGACCCCGCAGGCCCACTCCAGCAGCTCGGTCGCGTCGAGCGCGGCCGCCAGGTCGGCGCCGTAGGTGACGGCTCCGTGGCTGCCCATGAGCGCCGCGGTGCGGCCGGCGAGGGCCTCGGCGACGCTCGCGGCGAGGTCGTCGGTGCCGAAGGTCGCGTAGCGCGCGACGCGCACGTTGCCGCCGAGCGCGAGCAGCCCGTAGTGGATGCACGGCAGCTCGTCGGCGACGCAGGCGACCGCGGTCGCCATCGGCGGATGGGTGTGCACGACCGCGCCGGCGCCGTAGGTGTCGTAGACGGCAAGGTGCAGCGGCAGCTCGGACGTCGGCGCGAGGGGTCCGTCGACGAGCATGCCGGCGGTGTCGACGACCGCGATCTCCTCCTCGGCGACCGTGGCCAGCCGTCCGCCCGTCGGGGTGACGGCGATCAGCTCGCCGGCGCGCGCGCTGACGTTGCCGGCGGTGCCGAGCACGAGGCCGGCGTCCACGAGCCGGCGGCAGGTCTCGACCACCTCGGCGCGCAGCTCGTCGATGCGTTCGCTCACGTCCGGTTCCTATCGGCGCGAGCGGACACCTGCTTGACGTCGGATCGATCAACCGCCATCGCGCCACATGATGAAGCCCGCCGCGGCGGGTGCGGCTCACCGATCTCGACGGCGGCTGATCTGCGAGCTGCGGCGGCGCGGCCGCGAGCTGCGTGCCGGCCGCACGGCGCTCAGTGCCTTCTCAGCGCACTGCGAGACGCTTGGCGCCGGTTGACGGTCCGGCGGCGCGCGTCCTCCAAGCGTCGTCGCCGGGCCGGCATCCCGACGGCCGGCGGCGGCTCAGTACCCGCCGCGCCAGGTGCCACCGGCCGGCTTGGGCGGCAGCACGTCCCAGCCGTCCATCACATGGACGATGCGCTCGTGCTCGGCGAACGCGGTCTGCGCCTTGCCGTTCCAGGTGAACGTGATCTCCTCCTGGCCGGTCTCCAGGATGCCGACGCCGTAGACGTGGTCGACCTCGACCTCTTGCTCGGTGAGCATCTTGTGCGCGCGATCCTCGTCGGAGCCCTCGGGATAGCGACCGGACATCTTGATCGGCATGCGCGCGAGGGTACCGCCGCGCAGCGCCGTTCGCCACCCCCGCAGCCGATCCCAGCCGCCATCCGTCGCCTGCGCAGTTTTGTCACACCTTCGCGCGTGCGTTGTCGCAAGCGCGCGTTGTCTCGTCACACGATCGTCGACGCCATCGGTTCGCATGGAGGGGTGCTGCGAATCGTGCCCGCATACGTCACGTGATTCGCAGGACCCCCTGGACCGCGGCCTCGCCGATCTCGCGTTGCGTCAGACGAGGTCGCCGCGGCGCAGGCGCGCGCCCGCGGCGGCGAAGAACACGCCGATCCAGCCCAGCATGACGAGCACCGCGAGGCCCGGCGCGAGCACCGTGGCATCGTCGCCGAACGGCTCGATGTCCTGGATCCCCGACGGCGCGCCCTGCGTCGGGCCGTACTGCGCGACGTCGGGCGCCAGGCCGAACAGCGCCGGCTCGACGACGAAGCCGAGGATCAGGACGCCGATGATGGCGACGATCTGGTTGCGGACCAGCGCGCCGATGCCGACACCGAGCGCGCCGACGAGTGCGGCCACGAGGAGGTTGCGCCACAGCACGTCGAGGAGATCGGAGACCGGCACGGTGTCAAAGCCGCGCGCGGACAGGATGACCGTGCCGACGAGCATGATCGTCAGCGTCACGATGAGCGACAGCAGCGCACCGGCGGCCGCGTAGGAGAGCGTCTTGGCGACCATCAGCCGCAGCCGATTCGGCGCTGCGAGGACAGTGCCGGTGATCGTCCGGTGGCGCCACTCGCCGGTCATGCCGATCACGCCGAGCAGCATGATGAACAGGCCGGTGAAGTCGGCGGTGAACAGGTCGCGCGCGTCCTCGGCCGCGATCCGCTGGCTGAGCAGGCCGGTCAGCACGACGACGAGCAGCGAGAGCGTGAGCGCCAAACCGACAAGCGCGATGAACGTCCGCGTCGTGCGCAGCTTCAGCAGCTCGGCGCGCAGCAGCGCGGTCATGGGTCGCGCTCCGCGGTCAGCGCGAGAAACGCCTGCTCCAGCGAGCGCGCCTTCGCCGCCAGGCCGACGAGGTAGATGCCCGCGTCGCCGGCGATGACACCGACCTGCTCGGGGCTCGCGCCGGGCACGAGCAGCCCGAGGCCGTCGCGGGCGGTCGTGAAGCCGGCCGCCTCCAGCGCGCGGGCCAGGCGGGCATTGTCCTGCGCGCGCACGGCGGTGCAGACGCCCTCGTCTCCGCCCAGCACCGACTCCAGGGTGCCCTGACCGCGCAGCTCGCCGTGCGAGACGACGACGACGTCATCGACGGACTGCGCGACCTCGGCGAGCAGGTGGCTGGAGATCAGCACGGCGCGCCCGCGCGCCGCCTGCTCGCGCACGAGGTCGCGCATCCAGACGATGCCCGGCGGGTCGAGGCCGTTCGTCGGCTCGTCGAGGATCAGGACCTCGGGGTCGCCGAGCAGCGCCGCGGCGATGCCGAGCCGCTGGCGCATGCCCATCGAGTAGCCGCCGACGCGGCGATCGGCGGCCTCGGTCAGCCCGACGTCGTGCAGCACGGCGTCGACGCGCTCGAACGGGTGATCGCCGGTGGCGGCGAGCACGCGCAGGTGGTTGCGGGCCGTGCGGCCGGGATGGAACGAGGCGTCCTCGAGCACGGCGCCGACCTTCGTGCTGGGCCGCTGCAGCTGCTCGTAGCGCAGCCCCTCGAACGTGGCCGTGCCCGCGCTCGGATGGATCAGGCCGAGCAGCGCGCGCAGCGTCGTGCTCTTGCCGGCGCCGTTGGGTCCGAGGAACCCGGTGACGCGGCCGGCCTCGACGTCGAAGCTGAGGTTGTTGACGGCGAGGACCTTGCCGAAGCGCTTGGAGAGGTCGCGTACCTCGACGGGAGCCATGCACCGCGCATGATGGCGCACTCGCGCACTCGCGCGCCCGCCGCGCCCGCCGCGACTGCTGCACACGCAGGCCGGCGTCGCCCAGAATGGACCGCTCAGCGGTGCACGGCGGCGAGCAGCGCGGCGTAGGAACGCACGAGCGCCGCGCGTTCCTGCGCGATCAGCGGGCTGTCAGCGCGGCATCCGTCGCCGACCCAGCCATCGGAGATCCGCATCGCCATCGCCCGCTGCTCGGCGGCGAGCCGCACGTCTCCCGGCGCGACGTCGTGGATGTGCGCATAGAGCGCGACGAGCGCCGCGACGAGCGGTGACGGCCCACCGCCGGCGACCGTCTCGTACTCGCGCGCGCGGTGCGCGCGCCACCGTCCCACATCGTGCATTCCAGCTCGCCGACGCGGCGCGGGTCAAACGAGCGCAGCGGGCCGGGGCTGGTGTCGGGGCCGGGCCGGCGGCGACGTCGGCGCGCCATCAGGCCGCGCTCACCAGCTCGCGCTCCAGCGGCGTGCGAAAGCGCGGCGTCACGCGCACGTCGCCGATCCAGCCGCGCAGCCGCTCGGCCTCCTCCGCGATCGCCTCGCCCGCCTCGGCGCCGATGTCCTCCAGCAGCCCGAAGACGACCGCGCCGTCGTCCTTGCGCTGCGCCCAGCCCCCGACGATCCGCCCGTCGCACCAGACCGTCGGGCCGATGTTGCCGCTGTGGTCAAACAACGCCGCGCGATGCTCGCCGAGGTACCAGCCGCGCTCCTGCCAGCCCATCGGCGCGGGGTCGAGCGCCGGCAGCAACGCGACCCACGGCTCCGCGGGCGCGACGACCGGCTCGGCGTCGTCGGCGAGCAGCAGGCCGGTCCGGCCGTCGGCCAGCTCGCATTCGACGACGTCGAGTCGCGCGAGCGCGCGCTTGACGAGCCCCATCGTCCAGCCCGTCCACCACTTCAGGTCGGCCTGCGTGCCCGGCCCGAACGCGGCCAGCCAGATGTGCACGAGCAGCGCCGCCGCTTCGTCGGTGTCGAGCGCCGCCATCGGCGCGCGCAGCCAGGTCGAGGCCGGCGCCCAGCGATACCGCGAGCTCGTCCACGTGCCGCCCGGGCGACCGCGCACGATCCGCCCCTCCGCCGCGAGCAGGAACATGATCTTCGACGACACGGCCGGGTTCGCCCCGTAGGACTTGTGCTGGAAGACCGGCGTGCGCGTCTTCAGCGCCGGCACGTCCTCGCCGAGCTCGCTCGTCGTCGCCTCGCCGCGGGCGAGCAGCGCGGCGTACGTCGCCGCCTCGGTGTCGCGCAGCCAGCGCGCGCCGTCCGAGGCCACGCCCGACTCCTCCAACAGCGCGACGAAGCGTTTGCGCTCGCCGGCCATCAGAGCCTGCGTCGAGGAGGCGTGCACCACGCCCGCCAGCGCGGCCGGCACGACGAACATCGTGCGCCGCATGCCGAGCATCCGCACGAGCGTGCGCTGCTCGTAGAGCGCCGCCTCGATCGCGGCGACCGACGGCTCGGCGAGCCGCGCGCGGGCGGCGAGGAACACGCTCGCCGGGTCGGTCGCGTGCAGGGCGACGATCGCGCCGGCCAGCGCCGTCACATCAACGAAGCGGAGCCCCGGGGCGAGGCCGTGGCGCAGCGCCAGCCGCGCGCGCCGCTCGTCGTCGTCGATCTGCCTCACCGGCGGCGAGGGTATCCGCGTCACAGGCGCACGTGAACCGCCCGGTCCGGCGGCGCGGCTGCGTCGGAGCCCGTCCCCGAGGTCGCTTGCCCTCGATGCATCGTGCGCTGTTAGGGTCGGCGGACCGTCTCAGAACCAGGAGGGGAGTCCCCGATGCGTCCGCGTTCGCTGTTCACCCTGTTGCTGGGTTGTGGGGTCGCGTTCGCGACGGCCGGGTCGGGGGTCGCACTGGCCGCGCCGGTGTGCGTGACGGCGTCCGGGACGGTGACATGCACGTTCTCGGCCGTCGGAGCCGACACGTTCGTGGTGCCCGCGGGCGTGACGGCGCTGACCGTGGAGGCATCCGGCGCGCAGGGCGGAGTTACTACTTCCGCCGACCTTGGTGCGCGTGGCGGTCGTGCGACGGCCTCGCTGCCGGTCACGCCCGCAGGGACGATCGGGGTACGGGTCGGTGGCCGCGGCGCCAGCGGCGGCATCGGTAGGGTGGGCGCCGGCGGAAGCAACGGCGGGGCGTCCGGCGGCGCGGGTTACATCTTCGGCCCAGGTGGCGGCGGCGCGTCGGACGTGAGGCAGGGTGGCACTGCCTTGGCCAACCGCGTCGTGGTCGGCGGCGGCGGCGGCGGCGGCGGCGGGAGTGGTGCGGGCGGCTCGGGCGGCGGGACCAACTGCGGCCGCGGCAGCAGCAGCAGCAGCAGAGGCGGCGGCGGCGGCGGGCAGGCGGCAGGCGGCGCCGGCGGCGGGACCGGCGCGTCGGGCACGTTCGGCGCGGGCGGAACCGGAGCGCCAACCACGATACTCCCCAGTTACGGCGCTGGTGGTGGTGGCGGCGGCTGGTACGGCGGTGGCGGTGGCGCCGGCGGCGTTGGCGGTGCTGGTGGCGGTGGCGGTGGCGGCAGCGGGTTCGGCCCGCTCGGCGTAGTGTTCGCTTCGGGTGTGCGGTCCGGCGATGGCCTCGTGAAGATCTCCTACCCGGCGCCGAACACGGCGCCGGTCGCGGTCGCAGACGCCTACAGCGTGATCGGCGGCGCGACACTGTCGGTCCCGCTCGCGGGGGTGCTCAGCAACGACAGCGACGCCGACAACAACGTGTTGAGCGCCGTCCTCGACAGCACGACGACGCGCGGCAGCCTGACCCTCAACGCCGACGGCTCGTTCACCTACACGCCGTTTGAGGACACCATCGGCACGGACTCCTTCACCTACCACGCCAACGACAACGTCGCGGACTCAAACACCGTGACGGTCACGATCACCGTGCAAGCCGGCTGCAACGGACGCCCCGCGACGATCGTCGGCACCAGCGCCAACGACACCCTCAACGGCACCAGCGGCAACGACGTCATCCTCGCCCTCGGCGGCCGCGACAAGATCGACTCCGGATCAGGCGACGACACCGTCTGCGGCGGCTCGGGGAACGACACCATCAGCACCGGATCAGGCAACGACACCGCACTCGGCGGCAGCGGCGACGACACCATCGCCGGCGGATCAGGCAACGACACCCTGCACGGCGGGGACGGCAACGACATCCTCGACGGCGGCGGCGACAACGACGACCTGTTCGGCGACGCCGGCACCGACCAGCTGTTCGGCGGCGGTGACAGCGACGCGCTCGACGGCGGCGCCGACGGCCCCGACACGTGTAACGGCGAGGGCGGCACGGACACCGCGACCGGCTGCGAGATCACCACCCGAATCCCCTAGCCCCCGTCACCGCGCGGCA
>JBBSQG010000012.1:0-17390 GCA_038258125.1 Solirubrobacterales bacterium | reverse complement strand
GTCGACGATCGCGTCGACGCGCTTGTAGGCGAGCAACCGCGACACGACCAGCAGGCGCTCGCCGCGTGGCCTCGGGCGGAAGCGATCGACGTCGACCGGTGGATAGACGACGGGTGCCACGATCCCGTACTGGCGCTCGATGCGGCGACGGACCTCGTGGCTGTTGGCGATGTACAGGTCGGCGCGGCCGGCCGCCCGCCGATCCCAGCCGCGCATGACTCCCCTGATCGGCGTGATGGCCGACATGCGCACACCGCCGAGATGCTCACCGGCATACAGCCAGCGAGCCGGGGTGTGGCAGTAGACGACGTGGGTCGCGTCGGGCCGTGTGCGAACGCTGTGCGCCCACCCGCTGGAGCTGGAGATCACGAGGTCGTGCGGGAGCGTTCCGAGCATTCGGAACGCGAGCGGGTACAGCGCGAACAGACCGCGAAAGCAACGATCCACCGACAGTCGGTCCAGCTGAGTGGTCCGGATCTCGCAGCGGCCGAACTCCGGGAACGTCGACTCGGGCCGGTACAGCGAGGTGTAGATCGGCGCCTGCGGGAACATCGACGCCATCTCGAGGACCACGCGCTCGGCCCCGCCGCGCTGGTTGAGATAGTCGTGCGCGAGCGCCACCGTGCCGATCGCGTCGGAGGCCGGCGCCGCCTCGACCACGCGCGGGAGCGACGGTCTGCCCCCTTGCAGCATGTCGAGGGCGGGTCGCGGATAGTCCAACATCTGAGAGGGGCCGAACTCGCGCAATGGCCCATCCTACGGGTATCACCGGATTTTGAAGTAGCTTCCTCACAAAGCGGCTGTTCGGGCCCTGGTCAATGGGGCGAGGTGGGCGCCAAACCGAGGCCTGAACGCCTCAAAAACGCGCAAATTGCGTTCCGCTACGCTTGGACGATGTTATGTCCACCTCGTCTGCTATGTCGCAATGCAGCCAGGCGAGCACGCCTTGCCTGGGCTTCCTCATGCCTCATCTGCACGCTGGTGATCAGCTCCTTGATGATCGCTCCCGGTATCGCCCTCGGCGCGTCCGCGCTCACGGACTCCAACAGCGCCAGCGTCGCGCAATACAAGTCCGGCGCGGAGATTCCCTTCACGGGGTACGGCATCGCCCCGCTCCTGCTGGTCGGTCTCGCCGTCCTCACTGCCGGCCTCGTTCTGCGCCGGGCCGTCGCGGGTAGCCAAGCCCGCACGTAGCTCGTCCGCGGGTCCCCGGCCACACGCGTGATTCAGCGTGCGACGAGGCTCGGCCTCGATGCGCGCCGTTTCCATATGCGCGGATCGTCGCCGTGAAACAGCCTCAGCGCATGCCCGGGCAGGATCTCCAGCGGGTTCAGACGCCGGGCGATGCGCAGCTGCGGGCGTGGATCGAGACCTGCGGCGGCGCGCCCGAGCCCGAGGGCGTAGTGCATCTCCCAGTTGCGAGGATCCCGCTCGACCGCGCTCGTGAATGCGCGTGCGGCCGTTTGCCCCTGTCCCCACCGCAGCGCGCAGTAGCCGACGAGCAGATAGGGCTCCGGGCGTGTCCGCAGCCGAGCCGTCGAGCCGCGGGCGCGATCGCTCGCGCGCCGGCAGTCGCCGTCGGCGAAGGCGCGCTGGCTCTCGCGCAGCGGGGCCTCGGAGCGGTGCAGGCGCAGGGGCGCGACGATCAGGACGAGGCAGGCGATGGCCGCGACGACCCGTACGAGCCGGCGCCTGACAACGGGGCGACCACGCGTGACGCGGGTCCGGTCCGTCTCGGCGGCGAGCGCGGCGCCACCCAGCGCGAAGAGCCAGAAGCTGACCGCCGGCATCTCCCAGTCCCATTCGGTGCCGGCGTGCACGACCCACATCGCCCCCGCGGCGAAGAGGACGCCGCCGAGCGCTCGATCCGGGCCACGCGCAAGCCGGAGGAAGCCGCCGAGGATCACGATCAGGGCGGTCACGAGCAGCAGCAGGCCGACGATGCCCAGTTCGCCGAGCACCTCGGCGTAGAGCGAGTGTGCGTCCTCGATCTCCGTCACCACCTCCTGTCGTCGACGATCCCACTGCAGTGCGTAGGTGCCGGCCCCCGTGCCGTGCAGCGGATGGTCGCCGAACCCGGCGAGCGCGATGCGCCAGAGCTCCAGACGACCGTTGTCGCCCGAGCGGGTCAGGCGCGGACGCAGGTCGCCGATGACGTCGACCGGGCTGCCGTCGACGAACCGCTCGTACTCCCGGCCGACCGTCGACGGCAACGACAGCGCCAGCACGAGCACCAGCGTGGCGAGCACGCCGACCGCCGTCATGCCCCAGCGGACGCGCGGCCGCGCGCGACCGAGCCGCGTGACGATCGCCGCCACGTGGGGGTCGAGCCGCAGCAGCGTGGCGCGCCCGGCCACCGCTGCCAGCACGCACGCCAGGACGACGAGGGCGACGTGCTCACCCTGCTGGACCGCGACGGGTGAGGTGGGGTTCTCCGTCGCCAGCCGATCGGCGCCGTAGCCGGCAAGCACCGCCAGCCACACCGTCGGCACAGCGACGAGCACGCCGCTGAGCAGCACGCGCGGACGGCCGGCGACAACGAGCGCCAGCAGCCCGACGATCGCGACCGCGAACGCCCCGCGGGAGAAGGTCAGCAGCATCGTCACGGCGAGGACCGGCAGCGCGGCCGCCGCGAGCACCCGACCGTCGCGCGACTCGCGGTCGTCGCAGGTCAGGGCGAAGCACAACACGAACCCCAGCGCGGCCAGCAATCCGAGCGCGTTCCAGTACGTCAACGGGTAGCCGAACCGCCCCCCCGGGCTCGGCGCAACCGGCCACGCCTCGGGCAGCAGGCGCGTGAAGAGCGCGCAGCAGCAGACGAGGACGGCGCCGGCGGCGACCGCGCGGATGATCCAGCGCAAGCGCTCGCGATCCCGCCCGAGCGAACCCATGAGCACGAAGCCGAGGAAGTACAGCAGCGCGCGGTCGTACTCGACGAGCGCGCGAGCCGGGGCCTCCGACCACAGGCTCGACGCGAGGGCCCAGCTCGCGAAGAGCCCAAGCGCGGTGGCAACGACCACGTACGGCACGCTCAGCCCCGCGAATGGACGAGGGCTGAAGGCGACTCGGGCGAGGAGGCACAGCAGCAGGACGACCACGGCCAGCGATGTGCTCCCGGGAAAGAAGCCGCCCGCGTGGAAGCTGAAGACGACCAGCAGCACGCCGGGCAGCAGCGTCAGCAGCGCGATGCCCGCACGTGAGGCGGCTCCCCGCCCGGTGACCAAGCGCGCCGTCGGCACCGGCGACCGCGGCCCGACCGTCGCGCGCTCGTCGGTCCGATGGTCGGGGACAGCAAGGCGGCGCAGCTGCGGAGCGTTCAGGTCGATCCGCTCACCTGTTGGCAGCTCGAGCGACAGTCGCGCCTGCGGGAGGTCGCGGAACGCGACGGAGAATCCGGTCCCCCCGATCGTCGGCCCCGGGATGCGAGCGATGCGCACCTCGCCCTGCCCCGGAGCGTTGTCGATCACCAGCCGCGCGCCGTCGGGGAGATCTGCACCTGGGGCGATCACCCGCACCAGGTACCGGCCGTCGCCGAGCTCCACGATCTCACAGCGCAGGTTGTCGGCCGGCTCGTTCACGATGGTGCGCATGATGTCGGGTCGCCCCGCTGTCACGGCACAGTCGATTCGCGGGAGGCGCCGATCAGGCCGGCACTAGGATCGAGCCATGGATCTCGAGCTGCTCCAGAGCAGGCTGGCCGCCGCCGGCGAGCCCGCCTTCCGCGCCCGCCAGGTGTGGTCGTGGGCGGCGCGCGGCGCCAGCGGCTACGAGGCGATGACCGACCTGCCGACGGCGCTGCGGGCGCGGCTGGCGGAGGAGGTCCCCTTCTCGACGCTGACCGTCGTCGAGGAGGCGCACGCGCGCGACGGCACGGTCAAGACGCTGTTTGACACCGCGGACGGCCGCGCTGTCGAGGCCGTGCTGATGCGTTATCGGGCACCGCCCGCCGCGCACGCTGACAGCCACGCTCAGTCCGGCCGGCGGGTGGTCGGGCGCCGCTCGCTGTGCCTGTCCTCGCAGTCGGGCTGCCCGCTGACCTGCACGTTCTGCGCGACCGGCGCGATGAAGTTCGGCCGCAACCTGACGGCCTCGGAGATCCTCGACCAGGCGCTGCACTTCCGCAGGATCGAGGCCGTCGACCACGTCGTGTTCATGGGCATGGGCGAGCCGATGATGAACCTCGACAACGTGCTGGCCGCCTGCCGGCGCCTGCCCGACGTCGGCGTCACCCACCGCCGCACGACGATCTCCACGGTCGGCTGGATCCCCGGCATCGATCGCCTCGCCGCGACCGACATGCCGATCCGGCTCGCGCTCTCGCTGCATTCCGCCGACCCCGAGCTGCGCTCGCAGATCATGCCCGTCAACGACCGCTACCCGCTGCACGACGTGCTCGGCGCCTGCCTGCGCTTCCACGACGCCAAGCGCAAACCGGTGTTCATCGAGTACGTGATGCTGGCCGGTGTCAACGACCGCCGCGAGCAGGCCGCCGCGCTGGCGAAGGTGCTCGATCCGAAGGTCTTCAAGGTCAACCTGATCCCCTACAACCCGACCGGCTCCTACGAAGGCTCCAGCCCGTCCGCGATCGAGGCCTTCCGCGCCGTGCTCGAGGAGCACGGCGTGCGTGCCACCGTGCGCCTCACGCGCGGGCGCGACATCGCCGCCGCCTGCGGTCAGCTGGCGGCGGCGGGCGGGCGTGAACGCTGACGGTGGGCCGGACAGCCCACAGTCCGGCCGGCTAGTTCGCCGCGGCGTCGCCCGCGCGCTGCTCGCCGGCCCGCAGCAGGCGGTCGCGCAGGTCGGCCTCCTCCTCCGGTGAGGGATCCCACTGGGCGACATCGGGCAGCGCCTTGAGCGAGTCGAGGCCGAAGAGCTTGAGAAACAGGTCCGTCGTGCGATAGAGGACGGCGCCGAACTGCGAGCGGCCGGCCTCCTCGATGAAGCCGCGCTCCTGGAGCGTCGCCGACGCCGACTCGGCCGCCACGCCGCGGATGCGGGTGATCTCCGGTCGCGAGACGGGCTGCAGGTAGGCGACGATCGCGAGCGTCTCGGCCTGCGCGGGCGTCAGCGGCGGCGTGCGCGGCTTGGCCAGCAGCCGGCGGGCGGCCTCCTCGGCGACCGGGTCGGTCGCCAGCGCGATCCCGCCGGCGACGCGCTTGAGCTGCAGCCCGCGGGCGCCCGGCGCGAACGCACGGTCAAGCTCGGCCAGCGCGGCGGCGACCTCGTCGGGCTCGCAGCCCGTCGCCTCGGCAAGCTCCTCCGGGCTGACCGGGTCGGGCGAGAGGAACAGCAGCGCCTCGACGATCCGCGCGAGCTCGCTCACCCGCTCAGCCCCGCCCAGTCCGGCACCGCAGCGCGCGTCGCGGACGTGATCGCGATGTCGCCAAACGGCTCGGGCTGGTTCCACGTCGCCTCGCCCTGCTTGTAGAGCTCCAGCAGTGCGAACAGCGTCACGGCGACCGTCACCCGGTCGGCGCCGCGGACCGCCTCGTCGAACGTCGTCGCGCCGCGCAGCAGCAGCGCGCGCAGATGCGTCATCCGCTCGGCGGTCGTCACACGCGCGATCGTGAGGTGGCCGAGCGACAGCGCCGGCGGCGTGCGCAGCAGCCCGCCGAGCGCGGCGCCGAGCCGGCGCGGGTTGTAGACCGCTCCGGCCTCGGCGAGGTTGGTCCGGCGCAGCGCGGGCGGCAGCAGCGCCGAGCGGTAGCGCACGCCCTCCTCTCCCGCCAGCCGGGCGGCGAGATGCTCGGCGGCGCGCCGGTAGCGCTGGGCCTCGAGCATCCGCGCGAGCAGCTCGTCGGCCGCCTCGCCGGGCTCGAAGTCGTCCAGACCGTCGTCCTCGCGCGGCAGCATGAGCCGCGACTTGAGCTCCAGCAGGGCGGCGATCAGGACGAGGAACTCGGTCGCCACCTCGAGGTCGAGCTCGCCGCGCGCGTCGAGGTGGTCGAGGTAGGTGATGACGACCTCGGCGAGCTGCACCTCGAGCAGGTCGATCTCCTCCCGCAGCACGAGCGTCAGGAGAAGATCGAACGGCCCGGAGAAGACCTCGAGGTCCAGCTCGAGCGAGGCGACGGTCACCTCCCGCAGGCTAGTGGTTCGTCCGGCGACGTTGTGCCTGAAACCGCGGGATGCCGGCTGGCGCGCACCAAGTCTCGACCGCGCGAACGCGGGCGCCGAGATACGCCGCCGAAATCGGCGCTCCTGGTGCGGCTCCCCTTATGCGCCGCTAGGCGATCAGAAGGGAGATGCCGAACAACAGGAAGATCATGAGAGCGGCCAGGACGAGGTCAAATGCCCCGAACTTGCCAGCTTCGCCACGGAGGTCCATGCCGGCGACCATAACGCCTTGGCGCCCAAGAATGTGACAACTTTTGCTGGCGCGGCCCGCTCAGCGTCGCGGCGGCCCGACGCCCATCGCGTCGCGCACATCGGCGAGCGTCGCGGACGCGATCGCGCGAGCCTTCTCGGCGCCCGCGGCCAGCATGTCCTCGAGGGCCCGCTCGTCGGCGCGGATCGCGCGGTAGCGCTCCTGCAGCGGCGTCAGCGCCGTGACGACGGCATCGCCGACCGCGACCTTCAGGTCACCGTAGCCACGCGCATCCTCAAGCTCGCGTTCGACGCGCTCCTGCGGGACACCGCGCACCGACGCGAGGATGTCGATCAGGTTCGTCACGCCGGGCTTGTCGTCGCCGCGGCGCAGCACCGGCGGGTCGTCGGAGTCGGTCACCGCGCGCTTGAACTTGCGCCGGATCGTGGCGGGGTCGTCGAGCAGCAGAACCGTCCCCTGCTCGGTGCCGACCGTGGTGGACATCTTGCGCTCGGGCTCCTGCAGATCGCGCACCCGCGCGCCCACGGTCGGGATCCGGTGCTCGGGCACGACGAGGGTGTCCTCACCGAAGCGGGCGTTGAACCGCTGGGCGATGTTGCGCATCAGCTCGACGTGCTCGCGCTGGTCCTCGCCGACCGGGACCTCGTGCGCGCGGTAGGCGAGCACGTCGGCGGCCATCAGGACCGGATAGAGCAGCAGGCCGGCGGAGACGAGCTCGCGCTGGGCGGCCGACTTGTCGCGGAACTGGTGCATCCGGTTCAGCTCGCCGTAGGCGGTGACCGACGTCAGCAGCCAGCACAGCTCGCTGTGCTCGGCGACGTCACCCTGGCGAAAGAGGATGCAGCGCTCGGGGTCCAGGCCGGCGGCGAGCAGGATCGCCGCGGTGTCGTGCACGCGCGCGCGCAGCTCGGCCGGGTCGTAGGCGACCGTCGTCGCGTGCAGGTCGACGATGCAGTAGAGCGCCGGATCGCCGCGATCCTGCCCGGCCACGTACTGCGTGATCGCGCCGATGTAGTTGCCGAGGTGCTTGCGACCGGTCGGCTGGATGCCGCTGAAGATGACGGGAGCCACGTGGCCGCAGGGTATCCGTCTACTCTGCACCCGGTGTCGGCCAAGCCGATCTATGTGGATCGCGATCGCGTGCGATCCGCAGGCGCTCTGGAGTCACACGCAGGAGCCTGCGATCCAAGAGCGCTGGGACGTGCGCTTCAGCCGGATCGTGTACCTGCCCGAGGACAGCGACGACGACCCGCAACGGTTTCTGTACGAACGCCGGCTCGCGCCCGGACTTACGGTGAGAGGTGACGGTGAGACCAAGGGCACGCGCGAGGACGCCGACGGCAACGGCGCGTCGGCGTTGCGCTTCGGCTCGCCGCAGCGGCGTTCGCTGATCCGCAGCGGCTCGGGCTATTGGCGCTACATCCGCGGGCCTGGCAGGTGTCGTGCCCAAGCTGCTCGTCCGCGACAGCGGCGAGCTGGAGATCCTGCGCCGCTCGGGCGCCGTGCCCGGACACGAGGAGCAGGTCCTCACCGCGGCCGGCCTCGCGGAGGTCGCGCTGGCGCTCGCGATCGCGAATCCGGCGACGCGGCGCGGCGCGCTGATCGCCCAGTTCGCCGTCCTGCCGGCGCTCGCGGCCGGCGCGCGCTCGGACCGCGCGATCTTCGTCAAGCCCTTCAACCCCGCGCGGGCGCGAGCGCTTCGAGCTGTCCAGCGGGAGTGACATGGCGCACATCTGCCGCGGCGTCATGGAGGAGGTCTGGCACGGGCCGGCGTTCACGCTCCCGTTCCTGGCGATCGGCACGTGGCGGCACATCATGTTCCCGCGGCGCGGGCGCGATGTGCCGTTCACGCTTGTCAACTACGCCTACCGCGACCCGTTCGGGCGCGAGACGGTCACCTGGGCGCGCTGGTTTGCCTTCTCCTCGCGGCCGTCACGGTTCGAGGCCACGATGATCTTCAGCGGTGCGCGCGGACGGATCGTCGACTACCTCGGTAGTCACCAGCACCTCGCGGTCGACATCGACGTCAGCGCCGACGCGGCGACCCGCGGCCTGCGGCTGCGCTCCGGCGAGCAGCGCTTCTACGAGCGTCGCGTGGCGTTCGTCCTCCCGCGGCTGCTCACCGGCGTCGCCGACGTGCTCGAGTGGTTCGACGACGAGGCGGGCTGCTTCCGCATCGAGGTCACGGTCGCGAACGCGCGCTTCGGGCCGCTGTTCGGCTACCGCGGCCGCTTCGACATTGAGCGGCGCCCGCTCAGCCGCCGGGAGATCGCGCGCGTCATCCCGCGCCGTCAGGAGCTGCGGGAGTGAGCACCTGGCGCACGCGCGGGCGCTTCGCCGCGCCGGCCTCATCCAGACGCCGCACCGGCGTGCCGTAGGGCGCGTTGCGCGCGATCTCCGGGTCCTCCGCCGCCTCCTGGACGATCGCCGCGATCGCGTCGACGAAGGCGTCGAGCGTCTCGCGCGTCTCGGTCTCCGTCGGCTCCACCAGCAGCGCCTCCTCGACGACGAGCGGGAAGTAGACCGTCGGCGGGTGCATCCCGTGGTCGAGCAGGCGCTTGGCGAGATCGAGCGTGCGGATGCCGAGCTGCTTCTTCATCGGCGCGCCGGAAAGCACGAACTCGTGCATGCAGCGCTCGCCGAACGCGAGCGGCAGCATGTCTCCGACTTCGGCCTTCAGCCGCGCCAGCACGTAGTTGGCGTTCAGCACCGCCACCTCGGAGACGTCCTTGAGCCCCTCGGCGCCGAGCGAGCGGATGTACGCGTATGTGCGCACGAAGACGCCGTAGTTTCCCTGGAAGCCGCGGAGTTTTCCGATCGACTTCGGGCGGTCGTCGTCGAGGTCGAACGTGGGCGGGCCGCCGACCAAACGGCCGTTGGCCGCTTCATCGGACGAGCCGCGCTCGCCGGTCGGTGCCCAGGCCGCCTTGCGCACGACCTGCGGGCGCGGCAGGTAGGGCTCGATGCGGTCGGACACCGCGATCGGGCCGGCCCCCGGGCCGCCGCCGCCGTGCGGCTGGGTGAAGGTCTTGTGCAGGTTGAAGTGCACGATGTCAAAACCCATGTCGCCGGGCCGCGAGTAGCCCATGACCGCGTTGAGGTTCGCGCCGTCGTAGTACAGCGTCGCCCCCACGCCGTGCACGATCCTCGCCATCTCCTCGACGTTCGGGTCGAAGATGCCGAGCGTGCTCGGGTTGGTGAGCATGAGGCAGGCGACCGACTCGTCGGTCTTGGCGCGCAGGTCGTCGAGGTCGACCCCGCCGGCGGCATCGAGCTTGACCTTGACGACCTCGTAGCCGGCCATCGTCACCGTCGCCGGGTTCGTGCCGTGCGCGCTATCGGGGGTGAGCACCTTCGTGCGCTCCTCCCCGCGGTCGGCGTGATAGGCGCGGGTCAGCAGCACGCCGGCCAGCTCGCCGTGCGAGCCAGCCGAGGGCTGCAGAGAGACGTGCGGCAGCCCGGCGATCTCCGCCAGCGCCTCCTGCAGGTTGAACATCAGCTCCAGCGCGCCCTGCGCGCGGCGCGGGTCCTGCAGCGGGTGCAGGCGCGCGTGACCGGGCAGCGCGGCGACGCGCTCGTGCAGGCGCGGGTTGTGCTTCATCGTGCACGAGCCGAGCGGATAGAAGCCCGAGTCCAGATCGAAGTTGCGCTTGGACAGGTTGACGTAGTGGCGCACGATCTCGGGCTCCGAGGCCTCCGGCAGCCGCGGCGGGACGGCACGGCGCAGCGCCGACGGGACCAGGCCGTCGACCGGCGGCACGTCGAGCGGCGGCGCCCGGAACGCGCGCCGCCCGGGCGCGCCCTTCTCGAAGATCGTCGTCGCGCGCTCGCGCTGCTGCGGGGTCTGGGTCTCGGGCGCGGGGCTCATGCCGCGGCTCCCGACACCGTCGAGGCGGATTGCTCGGCAGCGACCGCGGCGCCCAGCACCTCGGCCAGCCGGTCGATGTCCGCCCGCGAGCGCAGCTCGGTGATCGCGACGAGCAGGCCGTCGGCGTACTCCTCGTACTCATGCCCGAGCGCGAAGCCCGCGTTGATGCCGGCCTGCGCGCAGCGGTCGAGCACGCGCGTGACCGCCGCCCGGTCGCCGACGTCGAGGCGCAGCCCGAACTCGCGCACGACCGGCCGGTCGTGCAGCTTGCAGACACCGTCCAGAGCGTCGAGCGTCTCGCGCGCGTAGTGGGTGCGCTGCAGCATGAGCTCGCCGAGCTCGACGATCCCCTGACGCCCCAGCCAGCTCAGGTAGACGACGCCGCCGAGCGCGTTGAGCGCCTGCGATGTGCAGATGTTCGACGTGGCCTTCTCGCGGCGGATGTGCTGTTCGCGCGTCTGCAGCGTCAGCACGAAGCCGCGGCGGCCGTCGGCGTCGGTCGTCTCGCCGGCGATCCGGCCGGGCATCGCGCGGATGTGCTTCTGGGTCGCGGCGAAGAAGCCGAACGACGGGCCGCCGAAGTCAAGCCGATTGCCGAGCGTCTGGCCCTCGCCGACGCAGACGTCGACGCCCTGGTTGCCGGGCGCCTCGAGCACGCCGAGGGTCAGCGGATCGGCGGAGCAGATGACGAGCGCGCCGTGCTCGTGGGCGGCGGCCGCGAGCGCCTGCACGTCCTCGATCGCCCCGAGGAAGTTCGGCTGCTGGATGACGATCGCGCTGACGTCGTCGGCCAGCGCCGCGTGCAGGGCAGCGAGGTCGGTGACGCCGTCGTCGAGGGAGATCTCGTCGATCGCCGTGCCGTAGCCGATCGCGAGCGTGGCGAGCGTCGCGCGGCTGTGCGGATGCACGCCGCGGCTGACGAGCACCCGCCGGCGCTGGTTGGCGAGCTTGGCCAGATAGGCGGCGGCGCCGACCGCGCTGGGCCCCTCGTACACCGACGCGTTTGAGACTGGCAGCCCGGTCAGCTCGGAGATCGCCGTCTGGTACTCGAACATGACCTGCAGCCCGCCCTGGCTGACCTCGGGCTGATAGGGCGTGTAGGGCGTCAGGAACTCCGAGCGCGACATCAGCATGTCGATGATCGACGGGACGTAGTGGTCGTACATGCCCGCCCCGAGGAACGTGATCTCGTCCTCGGCCGACACGTTGCGCGCGGCCAGGCGGCGCAGCTCGGCGTAGACGGCCTGCTCGGGCTCGCCCGCCGGCAGGTCGATCTCACGCCCCAGGCGCACGCCCGCGGGGATGACGTCGAAGAGCTCCTCTATCGAGCCGGCGCCGATGACCTCGAGCATGTGCGCGAGGTCCTCCGCCGTGACGGAGGTGTAGCCGGCCACGCGCTTAGAGGCTTTCCACGTAGGCGTCGCGATGGAGCAATCCGTCGGACTCCGACGGATCGGACAGCTTGACCTTCACCATCCAGCCCTCGCCGTAGGGGTCCTCATTGATCGCCTCGGGCGTGTCGGCGAGGCCGGTGTTGACCTCGACGATCTCGCCCGAGAGCGGAGCGATGACCTCCGAGACCGCCTTGACGGACTCGACCTCGGCGTAGAACTCGCCCGCGGTCACGGCCGAGCCGACCTCGGGGGGATCGAAGAACACGACTTCGCCGAGCGCCTCCTGCGCGAACCAGGTGATGCCGAACGTCGCCACTCCGTCGTCGATGCGCGCCCAGTCGTGCTCGGCGTGGTAGAGCAGCTCGTCGGGATAGCCGGCTTCAGCCATCGGTCTCCTTGGTGTAGAGGGGCTTGGACGCGACGACGGCGCTGCGCCGCTTGCCGCGCACATCGATCTCGAACGCCTCGCCGACCGTGGCGCGCTCGGTCGGGAGGTAGGCCATCCCGATCCCGATGCCCAGGCTCGGCGACATCGTGCCGCTCGTGACCACGCCGCCGCCGACGACGGGGTTGCCCTGGCGGGCGATGCCCGGGCCGGTGATCTTGAACGCGACGAGCTTCTCGGCGGTGCCCTCCTGGCGGGCGCGTCGCACGGCGTCGGAGCCGATGAAGCCGGTGTCCTCCTTGCAGACCCAGCCCAGCGCTGCCTCGATCGGGTTGCGCTCGGGCATGAGGTCGTTGCCGTAGAGCGGATAGCAGACCTCCATGCGCAGCGTGTCGCGCGTGGCCAGGCCGCAGGGCTTGGCGCCGCGGCGCAGCAGCTCGTCCCAGATCGTGGGCGCGTCGTCGGGTGCGAGCAGCAACTCGACGCCCTCCTCGCCGGTGTAGCCGGTGCCGCAGACGATCGCTTCGCGGCCGAGCAGGATCCGCGGCGCCGCCTGCATCCGGTCGGGCAACGGGCTGTCGGCGATCGCCTGCACGATCTCGCGGGCCAGCGTGCCCTGGACGGCGAGCATCGCGTAGGAGTCGGCGACGTCCTGGAGGTCGACGTCGTAACCGTCGACCTGCGCGCGAAGCCAGGCGACATCGGCGTCGTGGTTGGCGGCGTTGGTGACGGTGAGGAAGCGGTCGGGCGCGAGGCGGTAGGTGAAGAGGTCGTCGAGCAGGCCGCCGTCCTCGTTGCACAGCACGGCGTACTGGGCGCCGCCGACCGCCATCCGCGTGACGTCGTTGGAGTAGACATGCTGGAGAAACGACTCGGCGCCGGGACCGGAGAACTGCACCTCGCCCATATGCGAGACGTCGAACACGCCGACCGCGCCTCGGACTGCCTCGTGCTCGGAGCGGATGCCGTCGCCGTACTGGATCGGCATCTGGAAGCCCGCGAACGGGACGACCTTCGCGCCCGCTGCCACATGCGCCTCGTACAGCGGCGTGCGCGTGAGCGTCGGGGTCACCACACGCACGAGGCTAGCGGAGCCCTCGCGCGGCCCTCGCGACGAACGCTCAAGATCTCGCTTGACCACATCGCCCTTGTGGCAGGGGTTCGCAGACGCCATTGCAACGCGCGGGGCGCCTGCACACATCTACAGTTGCGCGATGGATCCGTTTGGCAGGCCCGATCCCCCGCCGGACGCCACCGCCGGCTGGTATCCCGACCCCGCGGGCTCAGGAAGCCTGCGCTACTGGGACGGCACGCGCTGGACCGACGCTGTCTCCTCCGCGGTTCCGCCGGCCGGACCGGACGTCGCGCGCGACGACACCCGCACGTGGGCGCTCGCGGCGCACCTGTCGGCGCTGCTGAGCCTGTTCATCGGCTTTCCGTTCGTGGGCCCGCTCGTCGTCTACCTCGTCAAGCGCGACGATGCGTTCGTACGCCGCCACGCGGCGGAGGCGCTGAACTTCAACCTCTCGGTCTTCCTCTACCTCGCCGTGCTCGCCGTCGTCACGTTCGTCGGCATCTTCTTCATCGTCGGCCTGTTCCTGCTGCCGCTGTTCCTCGTCGGCGCGATTCTCTGGCTCGTGTTCATCTGCCTCGCCGCGGCAAAGGCCGGCGAGGGTCAGGAGTACCGCTATCCGATGACGATCCGCTTCGTGCGCTAGCGCACGCCCGGCGGCCCGTCTGGTGGATGCGGCCGCAGAACATGCGGACGGGTCCGTCAGCGCAGGAAGGGCGGGATCTCGATCTCGTCGTCGGGGATCTCCAGCGAGGAGCGCTGGCGATCCCCGAGGCGCGGGCCGCGGTCGCGCGAGATCGCACTCTCGCGCGTCTCCTCGCGGGCGGTGCGCGGGCGCGCGCGGCCGTGGTCGAAGCCCGTCGCGATGACGGTCACGCGGATTTCGTCACCCTGGGCCTCGTCGATGACGGCGCCGAAGATGATGTTCGCGTTGGGGGCCGCCGCCTCACGCACGATCTCGGCGGCCTCGTTGACCTCGAACAGGCCGAGGTCACGGCCGCCGGTCATGTTCAGCAGGATGCCGGTCGCGCCCTCGACGTCCTCCTCGATGAGCGGGCTGGAGATCGCGATGCGGGCCGCCTCGGCGGCGCGGTTCTCGCCGTTGGAGGTGCCAATGCCCATCAGCGCCGAGCCCGCGTTCTCCATGATCGTGCGCACGTCGGCGAAGTCGAGGTTGATCAGCCCGGGGATCGTGATGAGGTCGGTGATGCCCTGGACGCCCTGGCGCAGGACGTTGTCGGCCTCGCGGAAGGCGTCGAGCATCGTCGTGCGGCGCTCGACGACCGAGAGCAGCTTCTCGTTGGGGATGACGATGAGCGTGTCGACGACCTCGCGCAGGCGCTCGATGCCCTCCTCGGCCTGACGCGTGCGCTGGCTGCCCTCGAACTCGAAGGGCTTGGTGACGACGCCGACGGTGAGCGCGCCGATCTCGTTCTTGGCGATCTCGGCGATCACCGGTGCCGCGCCGGTGCCGGTGCCGCCGCCCTCGCCCGCGGTGACGAAGACCATGTCGGCGCCCTTGAGCGCCTCCTTGATGTCATCGCGCGACTCGGCGGCTGCGCCGAAGCCGACCTCGGGGTTGGCGCCGGCGCCGAGACCCTTCGTCAGATCGTGGCCGATGTTCAGCTTGATGTCGGCATCGGTCATCTGCAGCGCCTGCGCATCGGTGTTGGCGGAGATGAACTCCACGCCGCGCAGACCGGCATCAACCATGCGGTTGACCGCGTTCGTGCCGCCGCCGCCGACACCGACGACTTTGATCACCGCGAGATAGCTGCTGCTGGATTCCATGAGAGACGTCCGACCCTTGAGTAATTGTTGAGGGATTTGGCTCCCCCGAGCACCTTCCGACGAAACCACAGTACGCACGGGCCGGAACTCGTGTCAACGCGAAGTCTAGCTACGCAAGAACAGTTGCAGAACCCGCGACTCTCGACCTGTGCAGGAGAATCGCCATTTCGGTGCAGTCAACCTAACGTTGAGACTGAGGGTCGGGGGAGGCGAGGCTGCAGTCCCCCGGCCACGGGCCGTCGGGGAATCCGCAGGTCGACGTAGGCTGCACCGCGCGAGGTGCTGCTGGCCAGCACCTGCGCCGCCGCACCCCACTTGGCGGCGAGCTGCGCGGCGCCGCCGAAGTAGAGCTTGGGCCCGTTCTCCATCGTCGCTGCCAGGCCACGCGGGCCCCGGTACACGCGCGCGACCCGCCCGCGCAGCGCGCGGGGAGCGGCGGCGAGCACGGCCACGGCGCCGATCGCATCGCGATCGTGCAGCCGCCGGCCAGCTGAGCCCGAGCGCACGACGACGACGGGCAGGCCGCGCGTCGCGCTGCCGCGCAGCAGCGTGCCGTCCGCGGCGACGGCGGTCACGGAGCCCGCGGCGGTGCGCACTGCGGCGACCGGCTCGTAGGCGTTGACCGTGATCCGCAACCCGTGCGGAAAGTCGGTCCGGGTGTGCAGGCTGCGCACGACCGGATACGCCGATACGGCGCCCAGCAACTCGTCGCGACGTATGTCGAGCGTCGTCATCTCGCTGCCGGCGGCCTGCAGCGCGCGCCGGATCGGCTGGGCCTGTGACCCGTCGATTCCCGTCACGGTGACGTGCTCGACGGCGACGAGCGAGCTGCTGCGAAGGAAGAGTCCGAGCGGCACGAGCACCGCGGTGAGCACGAGGAGTCCGAGGAGCACGCGCGTTCGGCGGCGGGCGGGCTTGGTCATCGCTGTCAGGTTCGCCGCGGGCGGGCGGGCCCCTGCCCGGACCGGCGGCTGGGTAGCGTGCTCGGGCGATGCCTGCACCTCCGCCCGCACCGCCGCCTCGGCCCCCGCTCTCCGAGCTGACGACGCTGCGCCTCGGCGGGCCGGCCGCGCGCATGACGACCGCGGCCGGCGAGGACGCGCTGATCGAGGCCGTCCGCGGCGCCGACGCGACCGGCGAGCCTCTGCTGCTGCTGGCGGGCGGCAGCAACCTCGTCGTCGCCGACACCGGCTTCGACGGCACCGTCGTGCGGGTCGCCACGCGCGGCGTCGACGCCCTGCGGATGGCCGACGGGCGCGTTCGCCTGGACGTCGCGGCCGGCGAGAGCTGGGATGAGCTCGTGGCCGCCTGCGTCGCCGACGGCCTGGCCGGGATCGAGGCGCTGTCGGGGATCCCCGGCAGCGTCGGCGCGACGCCGATCCAGAACGTCGGAGCCTACGGCCAGGAGGTCGCCGACGTGCTCATCGGCGTTCGCGCCCTCGATCGCTCGACCGGCGAGCTGCACATGCTCGAGACGGAGGAGTGCCTGTTCGACTACCGCTCGAGCGTCTTCAAACGCGACCCCGGCCGCTGGCTCGTGCTCGGCGTCAGCCGGGCGCTCGAGCCGACCGGGGAGTCCGAGCCGATCCGCTACGCGGAGCTCGCCGCCCGACTCGGCGTCACGGCGGGCGCGCGGGCTCCCGTGCAGGCGGTACGCGACGCGGTGCTCGCGCTGCGGCGCCACAAGGGCATGGTGCTCGACCCCGGCGATCTGGACACGGTCAGCGCCGGGTCGTTCTTCACCAACCCAATCCTGCGCGCGCGCGACTTCGATGCGTTCGCGGCGCGCGCCATCGAGCGCGTCGGCGCAGACGTCAAGCCGCCGGCATGGCCGATCGAGGCGCGGGCCGTGAAGACGTCGGCCGCCTGGCTGATCGAGCGCGCCGGTTACGCGCGCGGCTACGGCAACCCCGACGGCATTGCGATCTCCTCCAAGCACACGCTGGCGCTCACCAACCGCGGCGGCGGTACGACGGCGGAGCTCGTCGCGCTGGCGCGCGAGATCGCGGGCGGGGTGCATGAGCTGTTCGGGGTCGAGCTCGTGCCCGAGCCGGTGTTTGCCGGCCATGCCTGGTCGCGCCTCGGCCCGCCGCCGTCAGTCGCGTGAAACCCAGACTCGACTTGAGCTAGAGCCTTGGTGATTCCATCAGGCTCAAGCTGGACTATAGGTTTAGCTCTCATGGATGATGCCCTGCAAGATCAGGGTTTTCCGCCGGAGCCACGAGCCGCCGCCCCAGCGCATCCACATCGCCTGCCCCGAGCACGAGGCAGAGGTCGTCCGGCCGCAGCGTCGCCTCGAGCACCCGCTGGGCCGCGTCGAAATCCGGCGCCCAGGCCACCGGCCGGCCGCCCGCCGCGTCGGCCGCGGCCACTGCCACGAGCCGGCCCGTGACGCCCGGGAAGTCCTCGGCCCGCTCGCGCGAGGGATAAATCTCGAGCACGATCGCGACGTCGGCCTGCGCCAGCGCGACGCCGAACTCGCGACAGAGCATCTGCGTGCGCGAGAACAGGTGCGGCTGAAAGACGGCCACCACACGCCGGTGCCCGAGCGT
>JBBSQG010000011.1:0-17447 GCA_038258125.1 Solirubrobacterales bacterium | reverse complement strand
GGGGGCGTGGGGCGCCGCCCGGCCCCGGCCGCCCGCCGGGCCCGCGGGTGGTGGCGTCTCGGGGGCCACGGCCCCCCCTTCGACGCCATGACCGCGTTCTCAGCGGTCCATGCCAGCCATGTCTCGCCGCGGCCGCCCGGTCACGGACAGCGGCGCGTCCTCGCTATCATCCGCCGCCGCATGCCTGCACATGATCCCCTGTACGACCTCGTCCTCATGCTCGACAGCGCGGCTCCCGACGAGCAGCGCCAGCGGGTGCTCAGCGGTGTTGAGGCCACGATCGTCTCCGGCGGAGAGATCGTCAACTCGCAGGACTGGGGCGTTCGGCAGATGGCGTACGAGATCCGCCACAAGACCGACACCGAATACCACCTGCTGCAGTTCCACGGCACCCGCGAGGTGCTCGAGGCGCTCCAGCGTACGCTGAAGATCGCCGACGGCGTGATGCGCTTCCGGATCATCAAGCTCGCGCCGGGAACCCCGGCACCCCCGGCGAACCGCCCCGAGCCACGCCCCACGGGCATCGGCGAGACGGTCGTAGCAGAGGCTCCCGCGCCCGTCGCGGAACCGGCCGACGCCGTCGCGTAGGCGGCCACTCCCGCGCCAGCCACCGGCCCCACCGTCGCCGCGACGGTCGCCTCCGTGCAGTCTGCAGCGGTCCGGACCGTGTCAGAACTGCGCGCTTGCGCGCGACCCTGCGACAAAACAGCGGAGAGAGCGGCGTAGTCCGCGGTGCCCTCCGATCCCAGCCCTAGACTGCCTCGCACGTTCGTTCGTCCCCGAAGCGGAGCCCGCCTCCCCTTCGTGAGCGAAGAAGGCAACACCGGAGTCGCCCGACTCCCAGACAATGCGCATGCTGCCGTGCGCACTCAGGAGGACCTTGTATGAGCGGTTTTGAAATCAACCTTTTCTAGGTTGGTGTTGGGCGTCCGTCGCCGTCCGCGACGATCCCCCCACGGAGGGCTGGCGGACACGTTTCATGCGGTGTCCGCATAGGCCGTGACCGTCCGCCGTGATGCGGAGTCCAGATCGGGCGCGGCCGGAATTGTCCGTCCGCTGCACGGCCTAGCGTCGTCGACGTGCTCCTCGATCTGTCTGGTAGGTCGCCGTTCAAGGCGATACGCGTGCCGATCTCCCCAGCGGTCGCGTACTGGTCGGTGGTCGACGCCGAGTACCGCCCGTTCGACCTCGCTGAGGAGTGGTTGTTTCATCTGCGCTTCGGCGTCGATCTGGCCGAGGGGACGACGCAGAACTACGCGGGCTGCGTCGCGCAGTACCTGAACTGGGCGGCCGGCTATGGCTTCGACTTGGTGTCCGCTGCCGAGAAGCTGTCGCGCTACATGTTCTTCTTGGACCGCGAGGTCATCGCGCAGGGGCGTGGCAAGGGATCGCGCCGTGATGGCGGCCGGATCAACGGGATCCTGCATGCGGTCCGCGGGATGTATCGCTTCGGGGTGGCCGAGAAGGCCTTGCCCCAGTCGCTGCTCGGCGTGCTGTACGAGGTCGGTGACGGCCCGTTGCTGCCGATGGCGTTGAGCGGCGGTCGCGGGCTGCGGATGCCTGCTCGGGTGCGTCACCGCAAGCGCCAGAAGACCGCTCCGCCTGTTGACGCGGCGACGCTTGAGGAGTGGGAGGCGCTGCTGCTCGCCGCGACGCACTGGCGTGATCGCTTCCTGCTTCTGCTGCCGTGGGTGCTGGGGATGCGGATCGGTGGGGTGCTCGGTATGCGTCGCTCCGATCTGCATTTCGGGTCGGCGCGGTACGGGCCGACGTGCGTCAGCGGGCCGCACGTTCACATCGTGCGCCGCGACAACATCAATCGAGCGTCGGCGAAGCACGGCCATGGAGATCGCGGTCTCCCGGTTCCGGGTGTCGTGCTCGAGTTCTACGAGCGCTATCTGAAGGAGCGCAGCGCGGTGCCTGCGGCCGCGTGGAGCGACTTCGTGTTCGTGAACCTCTGGCACGAGCCGATCGGCGAGCCGATGAAGCTGCACGCGATCGACCCGCTGCTCGAGCGGCTGTCGGCGAAGGCGGGGCTGCCGCACAAGATCTCATCACATCAGTTTCGTCACGCGGCGACGACGAGGATCGCGGAGAACACGTCGCTCGAGGTCGCCCAAGCGATCGTCGGTCATCGGCATATCTCGACGACGCAGCGCTACAACCATCCCAGCGACGAGCGGCTACGACGCGCAGTCGAGTCCGCTCCCGCGACACGACTTCCGGAGAACGCACAATGAACCTTGCCATCGCACGTATCGCGCCTGGGGCACCGGAGGATCCGAGACCCACGATCGCGCAGCTGCGCGCTGCACTGGACGCGAGACTTCTCGCGAGCGCGGGCTGGAACGAAGAGACCCTGGCTCTCGAGCCGCTCCAGGACCATGCGGTGCTCGGATACCGCACCTGCGCCGTCACGGGATGTGAGGACGCGACGCACAAGGGTCAGCTCTGCGCGGCGTGCAACCGCCGGCACGACAAGGCTGGCAAGCCGCCGCTGGACGAGTTCGTCGCGACACCGCGCGCTTGGCGCGAGCAGCGGGGAAGCGAGCTGTGCCTCGTGTGCCGTACCCCCGGGCACGAGCGGCCGTCGAACGGACCCAACGGTCTGTGCGACACCCACGAGGGCACGCGTCGATGGCGCAAGCAGGAGGTCCCCGCGTTCGTGGATGGCGACGCGAAGTGGCCGGCGGCGACGCCGCTGGTGAGCTTCGGGCGCTGCATGCGACGCGGCTGTGAGAACTGGGCCAGCAGTGGCAAGGGACTCTGCAAACGCTGCACGATGGGCTTGCGGAGCGCCCGCGAGCGTGCCGGTGCTGAGCTCGACGTCGTCGCGTGGCGTGCGCGAACCCCGCTCGTTCGCGCCGGCGGCGGACGCCTCGTCGACTTCGTGGCGACTCCGGAGCGGGTGCGGCTGGAGCTGCTGTTGGGAATCCAGGACTATCTGACGCACGGTCGCCAGTTGTCGTGCTGGACGGTCCAGGCCGTCGTGGGGCGTGTCGGTCGAAACGGGATTGAGTCCCTTCTTGATCTGCCCGACCAGGAGCGCCTCGACGATGACCACCGGCTCGTGCGGGAGGCCCAGCGCGCTGCTCGTCTCTCGGCCGCCACGCCCGAGGCGGAGATGCAGAAGGATGTCTGGGATACGCGAAAGCTCGGGTTCACACCCCTGTCCGGCACGGCCGTCAGGCGCTTCTTGCAGTTCGAGCCCATTGTTCAGCCGTGGCTGCGTGATGTCGCCAAGCAGTGGGCCGCTGAGAAGATCACGCGGTCGCTCTCGCAGACGGGCACGCGGCTGCAGGCCGTTCAACTGCTGTCGGCCGCGCTCGATCAACGCGACGACCGGGGAATGCATCCAGAGTTGCTGGATCGCTCGGCGATGCGCGGCGTGCTGCTGCATTTCGGAGCGCTTGAGCGTGAGGGGGAGATGAGCCGGGAGTCGCGGCGTCGCATGCTGTACGACATCGGCCGGTTTCTGCTCGAGGTCCGCGAGTGGGGACTGACGCGCGACGGTGCGTTGCGGGCGCTACCAGCGGATTTCGTGCTCCGTCAGGGGGATGCTCCGCCGAGGCTCGACGACCGGGAGACGGCCGCCGACAAGGCGCTGCCGCAGGTCGTCATGGACCAGCTTCTGGACAAGGAGGCGTTGAGCCTCTTGGAGCGGATGTACGGCGAGGACCTGCGCGACCTGCTCGAGTTTCAAGCATGGGTGGGCCGGCGGACGTCCGAGGCGTGCAACATTCGGGCCGACTGCCTCGTTCGTGACAACGACGGTTCGCCGTACCTGCGCTTCGACGCGCGGAAGACGGACACCGTCCGGGTGCGCATCCCGATCCACGAGCACGTCGCCGAGCTGATCGAGCGCCGCGCCAAGCTCGTTGCGGACCGCTTCCCGATGAGTGCGCTGGCGGAGCTGGCGCTCTTCCCGCGCGTCCAGTGCAACCCTCTCGGGCTGCTCGGGATACCCCATGTACGCCTTGCGTCCAGCGTCCGTGCGTGGGCCGATGCGCTACCCGCCCTCGTGGGGCCCGACGGCGGTGACTTCCCCCGAGAGCGCGTGTTCCCGTACGCGTTTCGGCACACCTACGCTCAGGTGCGCGCCGACGCCAACGTCCCCGTCGATGTGCTCGCAAAGCTGCTCGTCCACGAGAACCTCAAGTCGACGCAGGTGTACTACAAAATTCCGGAGGAGCGGCTGAGGATGGCCACCGCGCTCGTCGCGCCGTGGACCCAGGATCGCACCGGCGAGTTCGTCGGCGGCAGCAGCGTCGTCGACGCGCTGCTCGCGCAGAAGGGCGCCGGCCAGATCCCCGTTCCGATGGGCTGGTGCATCGACGAGGCGAACGTCAAGGCGCAAGGCCAGTCATGCGACTTTCGCCATCAGTGCCTCGCGTGCACGAAGTTCCGCACGGATCCCAGCCATCTCGACGATCTCCGCGCGTACCTGCAGCGCCTGCTCGTCGAGCACGAGCGGATCGCGGCACGGCTGCCGGAGGTCGACGCGTGGGCGCGGGATCGCGTGCTGCCCAGCCGCGGCGAGATCGCGGCGCTGCGCGGACTGATTCAGCGCAGCCAGGAGCTCCTCGAAGGGCTGGCGGATGAAGACCGCGAGAAGCTGCTCGAGGCGATCCGCGAGATGCAGAAGCAGCGTCTCATGACCCGCACGCACGTCCCGCGGGACATGGAGGCGACGGTGCGCACCATCGCGCCGACGCTCAATCCCGGAGCGATCGAAACGATCATCGTCAATGGCCCCTCGCAGGACTGACGCCGCCACTCGCGCGCGCCGGGCCGCGTCTGCCGCGGTCGAGCGGCGGCTGCTCGCTGCCGCGGACGTGTTCATCGCGCGTGGCGATCTCGATCCTCCGGCTCGGCGTCTGCTCGTAGAGGCCAAGGTCGGCAAGACGTTCTGGTATGACCATCCCGAGGTCCGCGACAAGGTCGAGGAGCGGTTCGCCGGCGCCCGCGAGCATCGCGTCGAACAGGCGGCCGAGGGCGCGGTCGTCACGGTCGCGTCGCTGAAGTCCGAGAACGACACGCTTCAATCGATCATCGCCCGCAAGGATCAGGTCATCGCGAAGCTCGAACGGCGCCTCGGCGAGCTCATGGGCGAGCAGAAGCGCCCGGAACTGCCCGACGAGCGCGAGACCGAAGCCCGCGTCGACGAGCTTGAGCGCAAGGTCGCCAAGCTCGAGCACGCCAACGCCCGCCTGCGCGAGGAGAACCTCGTGTTGGAGACCGATCTCGAGGCCTCGCGTGAGCTTAACCGGCGCCGCGACTTCCACGTCGTCGAGGGCGGCCGCGATGGTGCCTGATCCGCTCATCACGCGCTGGCCTAAGCCGGCCGCGCAAGCAGCGTTTCACGGGCTCGCCGGCGAGTTCGTGCGTCTCACCGAGCCCCACACCGAGGCCGACCCGCTCGCGCTGCTGACGCAGTTCCTCGTCGCGTTCGGCACTGCGGCGGGACGCCACGCGTACTACGAGGTCGAGGCGTCTCGCCACTACCCCAACGAGTTCCTGGTCCTCGTCGGACCGTCAGGCAAGGGACGCAAGGGATCGTCGTGGGACCACGTCGAGACCGTCCTCGGGCACGCCGACCCCGGGCTCGTCAACGAACGCGTCGTCTCGGGCATGAGCTCCGGGGAAGGCCTCATCGCCGAGGTCCGCGACACCGAGGACGAGAAGGAGCCCGCGCCTGACAAGCGGCTGCTCGTGCTCGAGCCCGAGTTCGCGCAAGTGATGAAGGTGCTCGCACGCGAAGGCAACACGCTGTCGCCCGTCGTACGAAACGGCTGGGACGGCAAGCGACTGCAGACACTCGTCCGCGCATCGCCGCTTCGCGCCACCGGCGCGCACATCGGCATCGTCGCGCACATCACCAAAGATGAGCTACTGCGCTACCTCAACGCGACCGAGCTCGCCAACGGCTTCTTCAACCGCTTCCTCGTCGTAGCGGTGCGCCGCAGCAAGGAGCTCCCGTTCGGTGGGCGCATCCGCGGAAGCGATCTCGCGGACGTTCGCCGCGGCCTCGTCGATGCCCTCAATCGCGCCGGCACTGAGCGGCGCGTCGCGTTCACCGATCCGGCTGCCGAGCGCTGGATCGAGGTCTACAGCGCGCTCTCGCGGGGCCAGGCCGGAATGCTCGGCGCCGCGACCGCCCGGGCCGAGGCGCACGTCTGCAGGCTCGCGCTCATCTATGCGCTCCTCGACCGAGCCGACGATATCGCGATTGAGCACCTCGAAGCTGCCCTCGCGGTCTGGGCCTACGCGTCCGCGAGCGCCCGGTGGGTGTTCGGCGAGAGCCTCGGCGACCCGACGGCCGACGACATCTGGGAGCTCGCGCGAGATCGTCCGGCCGGCGTGTCGCGCACCGAAGTGCGGGATCTGTTCAGCCGCAACAAGAAGGCCCGTGAGATCGACCGCGCGCTCGGCGCGCTCATCGAGGCCGGAAGGCTGCAGCGCACAAGCCAGACCGACGGACGGGGCCGTCCCGCCGAGGTGTGGGTCCCGGTGCAGAGAGCTGCCTGACGTCCGGGAGACCCGCGAGCACCGACTATCGCGCGCCACGGCGAGCAGGCTGGTCTCGAGCGCGGCGATGAGTGTTGGGCAGGTTCGTGAGCGCGCTATCTCGCGCGTTCGACGTCGGCGAGATAGTGCGGGTTGAGTCCTGCATGCCGCTGGTCTCCTCAGCTCAAGTCGCTGCGGCTCGCTGCCGATGAGCAGGTGAGGCAGACGCACCAAGCACCGCTTCGTGCCTCATCGTGCGTTCTGCCCAGAGATCAGAGGGGATTCGATGATTCGTCGTTTCGCTGGATGCGCTGCTCACGCTGTCGTGGGCACGCGCCGACGGGTCATTGTCACGCTCGCTTTCGGCATTGTGGCTGCGGCGTATATCGTTGCAGGGTTTGGCGACAGCCCGGCGACACGCGGCAAGCTCGACGCCAAGGGCCTGCCCACAGGGCTTTCGGTCACCTCGGCAGTTTCGCAAACGGCGTCTTCTCGCGGTGAGCGCCAGCGCTCCCGCACCACGTATCGGAGCTTGGGCGATCGTGAAGCCCGAGCGCGAGTGCGCGCGGCGTTCTCTGGTTACCTGCAGGACAAGGGTTGGCGTGATCTTCGCGATCAGAAAGACATCCAGGTGCAACGCTACGTCGGACCGCAGGCCGCAGTCGTCGAGCTTTCTGACCTACATCAGTGCGTAGGGGTCGGCTGATGTCCAGTGTGATGAACGGCCGACCGGTCACGAGCGGACGGGAGCAGACATAGAAAAGCCCCGCAAGGCGGGGCTTTTCTGTCCGGTCCGGCCGTCAGGATTCGAGGTGTGAAGAACGAATTCGTGACGGTGGGCCTGGCTCACCCAGGGGGTGAGCATGGGACACGGTGACAGGGGCGCCGGACGGCTTGCGGTTGTGGCGGACGATCAGTCGCTGACGCCGCACGCGGGGCTGGCGGTCGTCGGCGATCTGGCGCGGCGCTTGGAGCTCGTCGGGCTGATCGACGGCGAGCTGGCTGTGGAGCGTCGTGCACGGCCGGTCAAGACGCGCCGCCGCGGCGTGTCGGCGGGCGGGCTGGTCGTCAGCCTGGCAGAGTGCCAACTCGTCGGCGGCGCGTTCTTTGATCATCTGGAGGATCTGCGCGCCGACACGCCCGGGGCCGCGTTGCGGGCAGTGCCCGACGTGCCGTCGGCGCCGGCCGCGTTGCAGGTCGCCAAGCGCTTTCGCCGGGTGCATTGCCAGTGCGCCGAACGCGCGATGAGCCGTGCCGGGCAGCGCCTGGACCGCGCGCTCGGGCGAGATCCGGGCGAGCCGGTCACAATCGATCTCGACGCCACGCAGATCACCGTCTACGGCCGCGCCAAGGACGGCGCGGCGCGCTGTCGGACCGGGCAGATGAGCTACGCGCCGCACATCGCGTTCTGGGCGCAGCGCGGCCGCGCGCTGACCGGGGAGCTGGTCGGCGGCAACCAGGAGCGCCTGTCCGGCCGCGAGTGCGCGACGATCGCCACGCGCGCGATCAGGATGCTCGCGCCCGGGCACGGACCGGTCGACATGCGCCTGGACTCGGCGTACTACGCCGTCGACCTGCTGCACCGCCTGCGCAAGGAGCAGTCGCGCTTCACCGTCTCGGTCCCGCGCAGCAAGGCGATGTGGAAGACGCTCGCCGAGATCCCCGACCAGGCCTGGACGGACGCGCTTGGGATGGTGGGCGCGCAGGTCGCCGAGACGACCTACCGGCCGGGCGGCTGGCAGCACGAGTCGCTGCGGCTGATCGTCCGCCGCGTCGCGTTTCGGGCCGAGCAGATCGCTGCGCTGCGCGGTAGCCGGCGCCTTCGGACGATCCATCCCGACCAGCTGCAGATGGTCCTGGACGGCGAGATCGACTCGGTCTACGGCTACAGCTTCATCCTGACTGACCACTACTGCCAGCACACCGCCACGATCGAGCATCACCACCGCCACCGCGCCCAGATCGAAGAGCGCCTCAAAGACAGCAAGAACGGCCAAGCGCTCAGGCACCTGCCGTCGGGCGACATCAACGCCAACCGCGTCTGGATGACCGCCGCGCTGCTGGCGCTGAACATCACCGCCTGGGTCTGCGACCTCTCCCCGGCCGCCGCCGCGTCCGGCAGCGCCCCGGCCCGCACGCCGCTGCGCCGTCACGCCCACACGCTGCGGCGGATCCTGTTCAACATCCCCGCGCGCATCATCCGCAGCGCGCGGCGCATCACCCTGCGCCTACCAGCCGGCTACCGCCACGCCGACACCCTCAAGGCCACCCTCGACGCCATCTACGCGCTCCCGCCGCCCTGACGGGCTCCACTCCGCGCCCCGACGACGACCGCTTGCCACACCACCGGCCTCGCCGACCCCTAAACCAGCCCGCCGCACCATCAAGCGGCCACCAGCACCTCGATCGCGGCGTCCCCGGCCCGCCCACGACACTCCGCGCCACCACACGGCCCCGCCCACCCAACACACCAGATTTCCGATCGCACACGCTCGGGCTTACTCACTGAAGTAGGTCTGACGGCAAGCGGGCGCTCGTGCGTTCGCTGCTACCGCTGACGGCCGGCGAGGGGAAGGGCGCCGCGCCACTTGACACGACGTTGTCCCGCTCGAGCGGCGCATGGCGTCCACGACGCGCGCTGAACTCGTACGCGATCACCCCCGAGACAGGAAATCGACCGCTGGTAGCCTTCAAGCGCTCGGGGATCGGTGTGTCGCTGGCGACGAGCAAGCCGCTGGATGCGAGCGAGGGCGCCCGGACAGCGCAGTCGCTGGTGTACCCGAACGTCGCGCGCGACGCCGATGCGGTGCTCAGGGCGATGCCCGCAGGCGTCCAGGTAGCGTTCGCGATCCGTTCTGCGGCCAGCCCGCAGAGCTATCGCCTGAAGCTTGATCTTCGCGACGGTGACGTTCTCCGCCCGACCGTGCCTGGCGCCAAGGACTCAACCGGCGGCCCAGAGGGCGCCGCGGTCGTGCTGCGTGACGGGCAGGGCGCGCTGTCGATCAGCATTCCCTCCGCCGTCGATGCTGACGGGCGTACAATCGCGGTCGCTACACGCGTCCAGGACGACACCGTGGTCTACACCGTCGAGCATCGCGACGCCGACATCCACTACCCGCTGCTGCTGGACCCCTACGTCGCGGAGGATCAGCGCTACTGGTTTCTCAACGGTGCCGTCGACTTCAACGGCTGGCAGTTCAACGCGAGTTCGCCCGGCTTGTTCGGAGCGTTTGCGGCTTACAGCTCGTCATATGGCCGCGGCCTGTACATCTACACGGCCACGGGCATCAACTACCCGTCCGGGGCCGCGGCGAGCTGGAGCTTCACCGCGCCGACGGTCGCCGGCTTTGAAGCCGAGGGCGCAAGGATCATCAAGGCCGACTTCGGATACACCGGCCATCGCCCCGCCCTGTATAGCGGCAGCTGCCTGCAGGAAGGCATCTACAGCCGCACCCAGAACATCTACGAGGCCGGAGGCATCTGGCGCGGCGCGCAAGCCTCCGACAGTTACACCGCGTACAACGCGTACGGCATGCTCAACTGCAACGCGGAAGGCATCGCGGGAAACACTCCGACTTACGCCTACCGCGTGCACTGCCTCAGCGTCTGCGGCGACAACGACGGCGGCAACGAAACCCGCGGCACGCCCGGCAACGCGGTAGTTCTCGGGATGCGCCAAGGGGCCGGCTACCAGGCCCAGGGCGGCGTCGTGTTCATGGGAAGCAGCCTCATCTTCGAGACCGAGCAATCCGCACCGCATGTCACCGCGAGCGCTCCGCCGAGCGGTTGGACCGACCAAGCCTTCACGATCACGGCGACCAGCAACGATTACGGCGTCGGCCCGTCCAACCTCAGCGCCAACGCCGGAGGCCAGACCGTCGCCAGCGTGCAACAGGGATCACCCTGCACCGGTGCCGGCGTACAGCCGCCAGAAGGCGGCCCCGCCGGATCGGCGAACGTCGGGGACCGCAACCACCGCTGCACAGCCCCGCTGGCCGCGAGCATTGCCTCAAGCACGCTCCCCGAAGGCGCCGGCGCCGTCACGATCAGCTCTCAGGACATCCTCGCCAACGGCACGACGGCTACGACAACGCCGCGGATCGATCGCACACCACCGATCGTCACGCCGTCCGGAACGCTCAACGACGCCCGCAACGGCTTCGTTGGCCCCAGCCAGGACTACTCGCTGACCGTCACGGCCACTGACGGCAGTCTCTCCTCGCAGGCCGCTCAGCGCTCTGGTGTGACGTCGCTGAGCGCGACGCTCGACGGGCAGCCCATGACGAGCGGAAGCGCCTCGGCAGCATGTACGCGGCCCGAAGGCTCCTGCGCCCTGACGATCAACACCACGCTCACGGCTGCCGAGATCGCCGAGCTCGACGAGAGCGTTCCACACACGATCGAGATCAAGGCCAGTGACGCCCTTGGCCACACGACGACCGACAGCTTCAGCGTGCGAGTGGACTCGACGGCACCGTCGATGTTCTTCGACGGCATCTTGGCTCAGCTCAGCGGCCGCGTCCTCGGCGAGAACGACTATCGTCTGCGAGTCGAAGCGAGAGACAACGAGCCTTTCCAGGGAGAGCGCGACGACGATGGCGAGGCAATGCCAATCACGGATACTCCGGGAGCCGGTCTGCGCGACGTCGTCGTTCGACTCGACGGGCAATCGGTCGCTACCGGCTCGTCGAGCTGCTTCGACGATCCGGCGTGCGACCAGGCTCGCGTGTGGGATTGGAACACCACGGCCGCGGCGAACGGTGTGCACAGCGTCACGATCACCGCAACCGATCGTGTCGGCAATCAGGACGTCGAGGAATTCGAAGTCGACCTGCAGCGTCTGGCTGATCAGCCGGCACGGACGGCGACAACGGTCCGCCGCACCATCAACGGCGCCGCGGATGGGGACCGAGCAGGCGCCGCCACGGCATCTCTAGGAGATGTCAACGGCGACGGTTACAGCGACTTCCTCATTGGAGCCCCCGGCGCGACCAAGTCGGGAGTGCCGTACGTCGGCGCCGCCTATGTCGTACTCGGAGGCCCCGACGCCTCGACAGTCAATCTCGCCGCCGCGAACGCATCAGTGCGCCGCATCGTCGGACCCGGACAGGGCTGGTACTGCGGAACGTCAGTTGCCGCTGCGGGGGACATCAACGGCGACGGACTCGGAGACCTCCTCGTGGGCTGCCCCGGCGTCGACACACGCATCGGGTCGCTGCTATCCCGCGGTCGCGTCTACGTCATCTTCGGACGCAGCGATCCGCAGGACATCGACCTCGCCAACTTGGGTGACGCTGGGTTCATCGTCACTGGACCGACCGACTCGTACAATCTCACCCTGCCAGCGTTAACATCCCGGCCAGCAGTGTTCGGAGAGCGGCTGCAATCGGCGTCCCCTGAACTCGAGACCCAGGACGTCAACGACGACGGCTTCGATGACATGATCATCGGAGATAGCGCCGTCGCGCAAGGATCGCAGGCAGCAGCAGGTGCGGCATATGTTGTCTACGGCAAGGAGGACAACGCGACGGTCGACGTCACCGCGCTGGGTGATCGCGGGTTCACCATTCGCGGCACGCTGGCTAACTCCCTGACCGGCTATTCGGCAACGATCATCGACGATATCAACGGCGACACGGTGGCTGACATCGCCGTGGGGGCGCCCGGAACGACCGCCGCGATCGGCGGACGCGCGTATGTCGTCAGCGGCGCTGCCCACGGCGCCGACGGCGAACTCGACAACCAGGATATTGATCTTGGCTCGCCCGCCAGCCGGGTCGTCACTCTGACCAGCGGCCAGGCGGGCGATCGCTTCGGAGTGAGCGTTGCGGCACTCGGCGACACCAACATCGATATGGTGCCGGATATCGCGATCGGCACGAGCTCGGGCGCATACGTGCTGCGGACGATCCCCAGTTCCAGCCGCCAGGTCACCGCAGACGACGGGTACCGCATTGCTGGACCATCGAACCAGCCCAGCCTGCTTACACCGCAAGTTCCTGAAGCTCCCATCAGCCCCGCTCAGGATCTCGATGGAGACGAGCGCGCCGATCTCATCATCGGCTACCCGGACACTTCCGCCGCCCGCGCGTACACCATCCGGAGTCCCGAGGGATCGCGAACAGTCGATGTGACGACGCTTCCCGGACAGCGGGGGGCCGCCATCAACAGCGGCACTCGCAGCGATCGTTCCGGTGTGGCCGTCGCCGCCAGCAGCTACCAAGGCACCACACCGGTCAGCGAGGTCGCGCAGGCGATCGTCGGCGCACCCGACACTGGTGGGCTAGGCCTGCCTGGCGTCGGGGCTGGCCGCGCCTACGTCGTCGCTGAGCCGACGCCGATCGGACCCGGCGTGGAGCCAGCGCCTGACGAGCCGGAGGAGGCCGGCTTCCCTGGGGCTGCTGCCAGCTCTTCGGAGTCAAGCGACACAACGTCATCGCAGGTCCAGGCGGCTGCGACGCGGCGGCCGCCCGACGCCGGCACCTTCAACGAGCTGTTCAACCGCCCGCGGCCGGGCTACTACAAGGTCGCTCCAGAGGACCCAGACACCTACTGGGTCACGGTTCGCAACGATGCGCAGCTCCTTGTCATCGGCAATGCCTCCGACCAGGGCACCTTCCATGTCGAAGCTCGGAAAGATCTTGGTCCCGGGAGCACCCGCCAAGGAAACGGTCGCGGCTTCTACTACCACGGTCGCCTCTTTGGCCAGGTCAAGCGCTGCGGATGGGTCAACGCATATAAGACCGCCTACGTCGGCGCGATCCCATCTGGCAACGGCAAGCCATGCAACGGCGGCGCACTGCGTCGGCTGCCGCCGAAGCGATTCGCTCGATTGATCAATTGCGACCACTGCGACGATGGCGCCACCGTTCGGCTGCGCGGTCACAGCAGCCGAGACCGCGCCGCTCTTGCAACCCGCAGCACGATCCCCTACTGGCGCAACGTTCAGCCTGGTACAAACGAAGGCAACTCAACCGCGAGCGGCTCGATCTCAGTTCGAGATGGTGACGTGCGCACTCAGGTAGCCTGGCGGTATCTGACTAGGAGCCAGGGTCGTAAGTTTGCACGTTTTGCGCTAGTCCGGGCACCCAGCAGCAACCCCGACCTGTTCGGCAACAACAAGTGGGCGTTCATCGAGCGTCGGTGGCTGCCCCGCGCCGTCGGCCGCTATGGCCTGTGCGACAACACCGCCGGGGGGGAGCGGTTCGGCGAGATGACCCAAGACGACGATGAGAACAGTGTGGGGGGCGAGCGCCTTGACTACGAAGCTCAGCGAGCGACAGACTTTGGCAGGCGCCTCAAGCGCGGCGACTGGCCAAGCGTTTGCTCACACCGACTGTATGGCGTTGCGACTCCCGGCGCCTAGGCACGACACCACACGGGCACGGCGACCAGCGCGCCTGTCGGGCGGCGCTATGGCCATGGCGAAGGGGGACCTCGCCCGGCGGCTGGCGGTGGTCTGTGTCGCCGTGGTCGCAGCCTCGGTGGCTGGATGCTCAGAGAATGACTCGGCGCGCTCGACGGTGACGTCGTCGCTACCAGCCACCGAGACGCAGGAACACCCCCGGACGACGACCGACGACAAGAAACGCCACCCCGAGGCGTCCCCCACGCGCCTCATCGGTGGCCCGTTGATCTTTCGCATTACAGGTGCGCCAAGGCCGACTGAGACCGACCTTACGGCGGAGGTCGCGTACACCCTCGTCTTTCGGTTGAATCGGAGGGCCATCCGCGGCGGGAGTTCCCACAGCTATGGTTACTTCGCGGTCGCGGGCGGCGCAGTCGACGTCTATCTCTTTGGCCCCAGGCGCCGCAACTGCTTCGCCGCAGACCTGCGGCGCGCCGACGACGAGTTCGACCCAGCCGTGATGCGTCGGCTCGACGCCATCGAGTTCGGAAGTCCCGTTCGCGTCGAGATAAAGCCCCGCACCCCAGAACGCGGGGCCACCGCACAGCCCGGCCGACGGTATGTTCGCCTTCCTTCGCTTCGCACAGCAACCTTCCGCCTGAACGACAGCCTGGCTCAGGGCCAGCTGAAGCGCATTGGATGCTCGGGACTCACGAGTTGATGCCGGCAGCGTCTGATTCTCGGTAGACGGCCGAAAGGGCGCGGCGTCCGTCCGCTGCTCCGCGTCGCGGCCCCCGCAGGGAGCCGCATGAACGATCCAATAATACGAGTACTCCTGCCCGCCGGTCGACCGGCGGAAGCACTCGGGGTTGCCCAGCCGTTGGGCAGGCCGATGCCGCATGACTTCGTCGCAAAACGCGCGCTCAAGTGTGCCGGAACTGTCGTTTCGGTCGTGCTTCGTCCGGGCGTTGTGCGACGCTCCGTGCATCACAATCGTCGAGCAGGTCGCGGACAGGTATCCGCCACGTCAAAATCTGCTGATTTGCAGGCTGAATAGGAGTCGTGAGATCTATGTCTTCCTTTGAAATCAACAGCGTGACTGTCTCCGGGAACCTCACCCGCGAGCCCGAGCTGCGCAACCTGCCCGGCGGCGGCCAGTCCGTCTGCAGCCTGCGGATCGCGCACAACGACCGCTACAAGGACGCCTCCGGCAACTGGGCCGACCGCGCCTCGTACTTCGACGTCTCCGTCTGGGGCGGCCTCGGCGAGTGGATGGCCAACAACCTCTCCAAGGGCCAGAAGGTCGTCGTCTCCGGGCGCCTGAAGTGGCGGGAGTGGGGCGATGAGGGCAATAAGCGCCAGGCCGTCGACATCTCCGCCGACAGCGTCGTGCCGGTCGTCCGCGACGGACAGCGCGGCCAGGGCGGCGGTCAGTCCAACGGCTTCACGCCGCGCTCCGACGTCCCCGCGAACACCGACGACTTCCAGCCGGTCGCCAGCGGCGGCGGCCAGCGCTCTGCTCCGGCGGACGACGACATTCCGTTCTAGTTGTCATGGCAGCGCGGCCACCCTCGGGCAGTTGGAGATCCACGCTGGTCGGGGTGCTGACGCAAGATCCTGAACATCTCCCCATCGGCCATCGCCGTTTGATCTGCGGCCAGCGCCGCGCGCGTCGTGGCGGGTCTAAGGCGCCGGATCGCCGTCCGCGAACCGGCTACCGGACGGGCCCTGCGCCCGGGTAGCCAAACGAGTCTCAGCCGAACGCGAGCTTGCGCTAGCGTCACGGCCTCAGTGGACGAGCGCGCGCTGGAATTCAACGGGTTCGATCCCCGCGATGAGGGGCTCCGCGAAGCGCTGACCTCGACCGGCAACGGCTACTTCTGCACCCGCGGCGCGGCCGAGTGGGAGGACGCCGACGGCGTCCACTACCCAGGCACGTACGCGCACGGCCTGTACAACCGCGAGACGACGATCATGGGCGGCCGCCCGGTCCTCAACGAGGACCTCGTCAACCTGCCCAACTGGCTCGTCCTGAAGCTGCGCATCGAAGGCGAGGACGCGATCCGGCTCGGCAACGTCGAGCTGCTCGACTACCGCCACGCCTACGACATCGGCACCGCGATGGTCATCCGCGAGCTTCGCTTCCGCGATCGCGCCGGCCGCGAGACGGCGCTGCGCACGCGCCGCTTCGCCAGCATGGCCCACTCCCATCAGGCGGGGATCGAGTGGACGCTGACGCCGCTGAACTGGTCGGGCTCGGTCGAGGTCGTCTCAGCGCTCGACGGTCGCGTCACCAACGGCGGCGTCGAGCGCTACCACCAGCTTGAGGGCCGGCACCTCGACCCCGTCTCGCCGCGCACCTTCGGCCCGGAGATCATCGCCCTGCACGTCGAGACGCGCCAGTCGAACATCTACGTCGCACAGGCCGCCCGCACGCGCGTCCTCCGCGACGGCGAAGGCGAAGGCGAGCGGCTGGACGTGACCCGTTCTCTGTTTCAGGTCGAGGACTACATCCAGCAGGTGCTCGGCTTCGAGGTCCACGAGGGCCAGTCGGTGCGCGTCGAGAAGCTCGTGGCCTTCTACACGTCGCGCGACCGCGCGATCAACGAGCCGCTGACGAACGCCGGCAAGTCCGTCGCGCGCTACCCGGATTTCGCCGAGGCGCTGCAGCGCCACACCCGCGCATGGGACGAGCTGTGGCGCTCCAGCGACGTCTTCCTGCCCGGCAACGAGCGCGTGCAGCACCTGCTGCGACTGCACATCTCCCACATCCTGCAGGTCTGCTCGCTGCACACGACCAACCACGACGCCGGCGTGCCGGCGCGCGGGCTCAACGGCGAGGCCTACCGCGGCCACGTCTTCTGGGACGAGCTCTACGTCTTTCGCTACCTCACCTCGCGCCGGCCGGAGATCACCCGCGAGCTGCTGCTGTACCGCTCCCGGCGCCTCGGCGAGGCGCGGGCGGCGGCGCGCGCCGCCGGCTACCGGGGCGCGATGTTACCCTGGCAGGGCGGCAGCGACGGCAGCGAGGAAACCCAGATCGTCCATCTCAACCCGCTCTCCGGACAATGGGACCCCGACCTCAGCCATCGCCAGCGGCACGTCAACGCGGCGATCTTCTACAACGTCTGGCACTACCACCAGGCGACCGACGACCTCGACTTCCTGCGCGACGCCGGCGCGGAGATCATGCTGGAGATCGCGCGCTTCTGGAGCTCCATCGCGCACTACAACGCCGACCGCGACCGCTATGAGATCCACGGCGTCATGGGCCCCGACGAGTTTCACGAGAAGTATCCCGGCGCGACCGAGAGCGGCCTGCGCAACAACGCCTACACGAACGTCATGGTCGCCTGGATCTGCGAGCAGGCGCAGGTCGTGCTCGGCCTGCTGACCGAGCGCCGGCGCGACACGCTGCGCGCCAAGCTCGGCCTCACCGACGACGAGATCCAGACTTGGCAGGCGATGAGTCACAAGATGTACGTGCCGTTTCACGGCGACGGCATCATCAGCCAGTTCGAGGGCTACGACGACCTCGAGGAGCTCGACTGGGACGCCTACCGTGCCAAGCACCGCAATATCCAGCGCCTGG
>JBBSQG010000010.1:0-18116 GCA_038258125.1 Solirubrobacterales bacterium | reverse complement strand
AGGCGACCGAGCCTGGCATCGAGCGGGGGCGGCTGGCCATCCTCATCGACGGGGACGCGCAGCATGCCGAGCAACGCGGCGCCCGCGCGCGCGTTCGCGCCGAACGAGCCACGCACACCGAGACGAAGCGCCGCACGTAGGGCGAGCGCATGCGGCTTGGCTCGGGCGGCGTCCTGCTGCATGCGCGTGAGCCCGCCGCTGAGCTGGGCCGCGACCTTGGGTCGCAGGTCGTCCGTCATCGTCGATCCTCCCGTTGGTAGAGCGGCTTCAGTCGTCGGTCCAACTCAGCCTGTGCGCAACCGATGGCGCGGGGCGCCCGCCCGGACGCGCTGTCTCGCGCGAACAGGTCGTACGCATGGCGGGCGCTCACAACCACCTCGGCGCACCATGGAGCCACAACCTCCACTTGAGCCCGCTCGGCATCCTTCAGACCTGCGAACTCCAGCATGCTCGCGTGAAACAGTGGCGCGAGTGTCGCCCAGTAGCCGGCCTCCCAGCGGGACGCCCGCCTGCGGTACCTAGCGATGACACGTGGATTCGGCGGCCCGTCTCGTGGCGCTCGCATCTCGATGGCGGCCTTGACAATCGCGCCGCTAAGTGCTTTCGCGCCGACCTCGGCCAGCTCGATGAGGCTGCCGACTAGGCGCAGGAGGAGGTCATCCTCGAGCAGCGCACGGCTCATCGGCATCCGTCCCTCGCGGACGTCTGACACCTTGCCAGGTTCCGGACCGACGATCTGCCCGACGATCCGCACGCCGGGCAGCCAGGACTCGTCGCGCTGTTCGAAAGCGCCCATCGCCTGCGCGACGACCGTCGGATGGTCGCCGGCCGGTCGCAGCCCCTCGATCAGCGCCTCGGCGTCGCGCCAGAGCGCCTTTGTCGCCGACGCTCGAGCGACTCTCGGTGGCTTGTTCTTCGTGCGGCGCACGGGTGCATACGGATCGAACGGCGGCGCATCGCTGATCTTCAGATGCTGGTGAATCCGCGCGCCGCTGACACGCCCGTCGTCATCACGAATGAGCTGGATCGCTCGTGATCGCCACGTCGCGCGGTCGAGCCAGCCGTCTGGTGTCGTCCCTGCCGGATCGGCGCGCTCGGCGTCATGTGCATCGGGCTCCCACGCAGGCCGCGCGGCGGGTTGGGAGAGATTCGGTGCGTTGGCGACGAGCGTCTCCCACAGCGAGCGTCCCTCGACGAGCACCTGAAGCGCCGTCGTCGCCGGCGAGTTGCTGCGGTAGAACGGTCTTGAGTTGCCACCGCTGGGCTGAAACAACAACGTCGTCAACAGGGCGCGGGCGGCGGCACCAGGCGACAGGACGGCCGGTCGCGCATCGACGTGGTGATCGAACAGCGTCGCGTTGTTGCCCGAGGCCCAGTCGGGACGGAGTGCCGCGATCGTGCCAGCCGGCACATCTGGGCCAAGCGGAGCCTGCATGAACGGGCGTTCCGCATGGAAGAGCTCGAAGCGCTCCGACCACGCCGCGAAGTACGTTTCGATCATGGGCAGCAGGTCGCCGTGCCCGTCGAGCCAGCGTGCCTTCTCGGCCGTGCTGGTCGGCCCGTCGCAGGCGCTCTGCAGCACGGTGACAACCATGCGCAGCGTGGCGACGTACTCGAGCGGAAACGCGATCGCGAGGTCGCGGACCCTCGGTGCGTCCCGGAGCACAGCCCGGAGGCCGAGCTCCTCCTCCCGTCCGTCGAGATAGCGCACGGGCAGCCACGGGTCGTCAATGAGGTTGAACGTCGTCTGCGTCACAGGGTCACTCCGAGCTCGGGAGGCCAGTCGATGCCAAGGGGGCGCGCGCCGTCCGCGACGACGAGCGCGTGGTACTGCAGCGCGCCGTGCGCGCGCCACGAGGCCGGCCGCCACGCGTCGAGGTCAGCCAGGATCGGACCGGTGACGCGGTGATCGGAGATGCCGACCGCCCGCAGCAGGAGCGCACGAACCTTTGTGCGATCGAGCGGCCCGGTCGCAAGCCCGGCTTCGTCGGCCCGCAACACGACGACGTCGACGCTCGGCCGCTCTGACCAGCGCGTGACAGCGGCATAGGTCGGGCCTGCTCCCGGCGCATCTCCGTCCTCGATCGCCCGCGACGCCGCCAACCAGGGCGGATCGTCGCCATGCGGAACGCCGATCCCGTTCTCTTGCGCCCACGCCCGATGGCGCGCCGCGCGCTCGCTCGCGTGACGGTCGGCCTCGACGATCGCCGTGCGCTCGCGATCGGCTAGACCGGTGGGTGGCGCTTCGTCGTACACCTGCGCGATGAGATCGTCGAGATCGGCGGGTTCCTCGATCGCCGAGCGGCCGCGGAGCGCGGCGCGGGTGCGCATCAGCACCGCGTCGACGTAGACCGCCTTGGATCCTGCCGGCAGTGCCCGGTGGACATCCTGCCCGCCCGCGGCCTCGAGCACGACGAGGCGGGCGAGCTCGTGAGATGCCGGCCGCGTCGGGCGCTCGTGCCGATGCACCCGTCCGGCACGCTGGACGAGCAGGTCGACGGGGGCGAGATCGGTGAACATCACATCGAAGTCAAGGTCGAGCGACTGCTCGATCACCTGCGTCGCGACGACCACGAGACGCTCCGGTCGCCCATCGCCGACGGCCTGCGGCCCGAGCCGCGCAGCCAGCGCGGCTTCGATCGGCCCGCGCTCATGCGGTCGGATGCGTGCGTGCAGGAGGATCGCCTCGATATCCGCACGCGCCTCGCGCAACGCAGCGAAGCGCTCCTGCGCGAGCCGCACCGTGCTGCACACGAGCGCGACGCAGCCGCCGTTTCGCACCGCGGCGATGACCGCTTCGATGACCGACCGCGTGTCGTCCGCGCACACGAGTTGCTTGAGCTCGATCGTCCGCCCGGGGCGATGATCGTCGACGTGCACCGTGCACGCCGTCGTGCGGTTGACGAGCGTGACCCGCGGGTAGCCAACCGCGCCGTCCGGCGTCAACGGCGCTAGCGACGCTCTGCCGAGCAGCCCGGCTCGGTAGCTCACCGCGAGGCTCGTCCTGCGATCGCGGGGCAGCGTCGCCGATAGCACGATCACCGTGCAATCGAGCGCACCGAGCCAGCGCAGCAGGGCGTCGAGCAGCGTCGCCGTGTATGTGTCGTAGGCGTGCGCCTCGTCGACGACGACGACCTTCCCGGCAAGCCCCCACAGCCGGACCGGATAGAACCGCGCCCTGAGCACAGCCAACAGGGCCTGGTCGATCGTGCCGACGGCGTACGGGCTGAGCAGCCCGCGCCGAGCGCCGTCGAACCACGCACGGGCTGCGGCGATCTCGTCGGAGACCTCGTCGACGCCGAGCCCGGTCGGTTCCGGATCCACCTCGTCGCGGAGGTTCGCCCCGCCGTGCAGGAGCTTGAGATCGTGCGACCCGGAGGGCCAGAGGTGATCGAGAAACGCCTTGGCGCGGTTGCGGAACTGATCGGCCGTCGCGCGTGTCGGCAACCCGACGTAGAAACCGCGGGCACCGGCTTCGAGCGCGCAGCGCGCCGCCCACAGCGCTGCCTCGGTCTTCCCCGAGCCCGTGCGATCCTCGATCAGGATCAGCGCCGGCAGCTCCGCCTCCGCGAGCAGGTCGACGAGCGCGACCTGCGCGCCCCGCGGCGAGAACCCGAAGGTCTCCGCGAAGGACGCGCTGCCGTCGACCGTGATCGGCTGCCACGCCTCGCCGGCGATCGCGCGGCCGACAAGTTGGGACGACGCCGGACGGTCGCCGTCGGTCACCGGAAATCGCCGCGAGTCCGACGCGTTCCAGTCGCTGACGTTGACGAGCCCGGCCAGCACGAGCGTCACGCCGTGACCGGGCGCCGACACATCGGCGAACGAGTCCAGCCCGAACTCCGCGGCCATGCGCTCCAAGATCGCGCATTGATGCTCCCACCACGGCGCCAGAACGCGGAGCTCGGCGCGCCGCTCGCTGCCGCCGATCGTCGCCGGCACGCTGTGATGTCCGCAGACCGCCGCCCCGAATACCTGGGCCAGATCCCGCGATCCCCGATGTTCCTCGATGTAGCGGTACAGGACGTAGCCACTCACACGATCGTGGCGCGGTCTCGTGCCGAGAAACCCGGGCAGTCCGGCCGAGCCGAGTTGCTCGGCCAGCTCAGGCACGACGTGCTGAAACGGCCCGACCTTCCCGATGTCGTGGGCTGCCGTGAGGAAGGCGACGATCGCGCGGGCACGCTGGACGCTGGTCCCGAAGCCGTCCGCGACCCAACTCTGCTGCCGCGCGGTGAGAGAGACATCGAAGAGTCTCCACGCAACCTCCCCGGCGTCGAGCAGGTGCTTCTCGACGGGAAGGTACTCGCCATGGCTCGCACCCGTCTTCGCCCAGAACCGGATCATCTCGCATGCTCGGTCGTACGGAGCATCCGTGATCTGACAGCGCTCCGCGACGTCAGCACATGTCACCTCGCATTTTCATCCTCACGGCTTGGAAGTCGCCTGCGCGTCCTTCGATCTGACACAGCGGGCCAGATGACGCTCGCATGACAGGCCGTCGTCATAGTGTCAGCAACACAGGACGGGGCCGACGCCGAGACGACGGGCTGCCCCAGGCGTTCGTTTGTGAGAACGTCAGTCCGTGGTCACCGGAAGCGACCGATCACCTGTTCTCAACCACGACGCGCACAAGCTGCGCCAGTACCTCGCCGCGCGCCGCGCCGGCGACGTGGCGGGCGCACGTCGCTGGTGGGACGAGCTCGTGCGCGACAACTTCGATCGCATCCGCGCGATGATCATCCTGCGCGGGCGCGGTCATCTCTCGGCGGTCGAGCAGGACGAGGCGCTTCAGCGCGCCCTCATCAAGCTCTCCAACAACATGATCCACACCTTCAACGGCAGCTCGATGGGTGAATGGGTCAACGCGGCCAAGACGCTCGTCGCCAACGTCTGCATCGATACCCAGCGCAGCGAGCGCGCGGCCTCACGTCGTGAGGCCCCGCTGCACGCAACCAACCGAGGAGGCGCGCAGACCGCGCAGCTGAACCGCATAGCGATCGAGGCCATCGAGCGGCGCCACGAGGAGGAGCAGGCCTCCGCGCGCGAGGCCGAGGACGACGCGCGGGCTCGGCAGTTCCTCGACTGGGCGATACCCCAGCTCTCGCCCAAACGACGGTCCGTCGTCGAACTCGACCGCGACAACGTTCCCTGTGAGCAGATCGAGCAGCGGCTGGGCGTCTCGCGGGACGTCGTGTACGCGTCGCGCAGCCGCGCCCTCAAGGATCTCGCCCGGCTGCGCAAGGAGTACTGGCCATGACGACGATCCAGCAACTCGTCGGTGAGTTCATTGACGCTTGGAACGCCGGACGTCGACCCGACGTCGAGGCGTTCCTGAAGCGCGCGTCGCCACCGGATCGGGACGAGCTCGCCGCGCAGTTCGCGACCTGGCTTGAGATCGCACCCACCCCCGAATACGACGATGCCGCCCGTCGATCGATCACGCACGAGCCCGCGCTGAATGCCGCGCTGGACGCTGCCGCAGCACTGCGAGTGCCGCTCGCGGTGCGACTGGCGACGCTACGGACGCGCGCCGGCCTGGGCGTCGGCGACATCGCCGGACGGTTGATAGGCATGTTTGGCCTCTACGACGAACGACGCACCGCCGATTACCTCGAGCGGATCGAGCGCGACGAGCTCGACGAGCGGCGGCTCTCACGCCGGCTGCTCGATGCGCTCGCGGCGATCCTTGGCGCCGACCGCGACGAGCTCGCACCCAGTCCCGCCGCGCTGGCCGGCGGGCAAGCGTTCTTCCGCGCCGATGACACCCCCGACGCCGCGATCACCGAACGCATCGACGTGCTTTCGCGAGCCGCGCTCTCACCAGCCCCGGAGACGACCATGGACGAACTCGACCGGCTCTTCTTCGGTGGCCCGCAGGGCTGAGCATCGGATCAGATTCCGATTGCCGCCGCCCCATTCGCCAGCGAGCCGGGATCGCAGCCGATCGACCCGGCTGCCGACGACGTGGACACCGTCCCGCGCGCAACAGCCGCGAGTGCCGAGTCCTGCAACGCCGGCGAGAACCGCGGCAGATCCAACCTCCTGATCGCCGCGATGGCATCGCGCACCGGCACAGCGTGAAGTCGCTTCCAGGCCGCTTCTTGCTCACCGTCGGCGACCGCGGCTGCAAGTGGCCCGTAGCACTTCGTGAGCCCGAGCGAGTTCAGGCGATACAGGGCAGCGATCGTTGAGATCCCGAACGCCGCCGCGACCCGAACGACATCCTCCAACGCGGGATCTCCACCGTTCACCATCGCCGTCACGCCCTTGGCCGGAGCCAGCAGCTCGGCGGCAAACGCGTTCGCCTGCACCTCACGCGAGTCCGTGGACATTCCTCCCAGCGTCACGAACGTCTCGACTGGAACGGCTCCATCGTGCCGGCACCGCAAATGCCCGAGCTCATGTGCCAGCGTGAAGCGTTGTCGGGTCGGAGCATGCGTGCCATTCACCCACAGAACGGCACGATCGCCGTCGCGCCAGCAGCATCCTGCGATGTTGGTCGGGAGCGCGGCGATGACGACCGGCACCCTCATCTGGCGCTCGACAAGTGACAGAACGCAGCGCACCGGCGCGCCGGGAGGCACGCCGAGCGCAGCCCGCGTCTCGCGTGCCCGCTTCGCCCCGACGTTCGTGTCCTTGCCTGCCACCTCGCACTCACTGCCGGTCGTATGGCCGAAGCCGTCCAGGCGCGTCGTGTACTGGCATGAGCAGTCCAGGCGTGCGTTTGACGGTCTCGCGCTGGACAAGGTCCAACGGCCGTTCGCGGGCGTTCAGCAGCGTGACTGATCGGCTCATGATCTTCGTGACAGTGTCAGTACAGACTCCACGTGCCTGCAAAGTCGACGAGCTGTCGCTTGATCCTCGCCCGTCATCCGCGCGCCACGCGCTTGGTCAGACGGCTAGCCGAAGCGACGCGTCGACGACTGCGTAGTACGTGTTCTGCGCGAGCGTGCGATGCAGATCGGCGAGCTGGCGCTCCGCGTCTTGCAGCGCCTCGACGATGTGCGGTTCGGCGCCGTCCTTCTCGACGAGCTCCGCCGCTCGTCGGGCTCGCGTGCGCGCGTCCGACAGGTGCAGGAGCACCTTCTCAACCTCGCTGGACTGCCGTTCGGTCATGGTCGAAACGGTACGCGAGAAACCGGACGCCACGCCCGGATCGAGCCAGTCCCGCCGCACTCTCCGCACAGTTTCGTGACGAAGGCTTCCGACAGGAGGCAGGTCGTCCCGGGTCGTGCCCTGGTCGATGGCGAGGATCACGACCGGGACGGTACCCGCACATCCGTGTTCGTCGGCACACAGAGGATCGGCCGGGACCGGGAGGATGGACGGTCCCGGCCGATGTCCCTCAGCGCGGCGGCAGCCATCTGGCGGTCGCCAAGGCAGCCCTGTTTCGCCGCCGACGACGGGACTGCTCGCCGACGGTGATGTCATGCACCGTACGGTCGCCCCGGCGGCCCACCAATCGACCATCGTCCAAACTCAGGCCTCCGCGACTCGACGCCACGTCGAACCCGTGCCGCCGCTACGTCAGCTCGCCGAGGGCGCGTGCGATCGCGTCTGCGGCGGGCGCGATCTGGTGGTTGGTGAGGTGCTCCCACTCAAGCGTCGTGCCGTCGCTCAGCGCCACGACGAGCGCGTGCGTGGCGAACAGCGCGGACGCCCCGCGCGGACGCTCGGCGACCGCGCGCACGTCGCGCAGCGCGACGACCCGCGGCGGCGCGCTCGCGCCCGGGCCCGCCCAGCGCTGGTCGACGAGCCGGCGCGTGGTCACCGTCAGCTGCGCCAGCGGGCCCCACTTCTCGCCCATGTCCGCCCAGCCGCAGGTGAACAGCACCGCCTCGTCGCCGTCCAGCAGCGCGAGCAGCTGCGCGACGAGCTCCTCGCTGGGCTCGCCGCCCTGCGTGTGCTCGGCGAAGAGCTCGGCGATCGACTCCGCGCTCTCGAGCATCTCGCCGGGCTCAGCGGCGGCTGGCGTAGACGGCGAGGAAATCGGCGAGCTGGCGCCCGCGATGTAGGAACCCCCGCCAGCTGCGGCCGGTCGCGCGGTGGGCGAGGTCGAGCTGGATCTCCTCGATCCGGAACCCCGCGCGAGCCGCGTCGACCGTCATGCCGATCTCCATCCCGAAGCGCGGTGCGAATGGGACGACCGTCGCAAACGCCGGCCCGCTGAGTGCGCGCTGGCCGGAGATCGGCGCCTGCAGGTCCAGGCCCGTGAGCCGGCGGATCGCCTTGTGCGCGAACCCGACGGCGAGGCCGAAGCCGCCGCCGACGCGCGACGCGAACACCGCGACGGCGAGGTCGCAGCGATCCTCGCGCACGGCGTCGGCGAGCGCGGGCAGCTGGGCGGCGCTGCCGGCGAGATCTCCGTCGACGAGCACGAAGACCGGTGGTTGCGGTTCCAGCGCGCGGCTGAGCACGCGCCGTGCGGCGAGCGTCGCGGCGCCGCCCTTGCCGATCACGCGCTCGCTGCGGACGACCTCGACGCCCGCGCCCTCGGCGACGGCGGCCGTCCCGTCGCTCGATCCGTCATCGGCGACGACGACGCGCGCACCGGGAAAGGCGGTCGCCAGCGCAGCCAGCGTCTCGCCGAGCCGGTCGGCCTCGTCGTGGGCGGTGACGATCACGATCGTGTCGGCGTCCATACCGGCGGCTACTCTGCCACACGCTGCCCTGCCCGCGAGAAGGAGACGCCATGGTTGAAGTCGAGGCCCACATCACGGGCATCGTCTGGAAGATCGAGTGCAAGGTCGGCGACGTCGTCGAGGAGGGCGACACCATCATCACGCTGGAGTCGATGAAGATGGAGATGCCGGTCGAGGCCGAGGATCCGGGCGTCGTGAAGGAGATCCTCTGCGAGGAAGGCCAGCCGGTCGACGAGGGCGACACACTCGTCGTCCTCGAGTAGCGGCACCTGACGCGACAGGCCGCGTGCCTGCGCCGCGGTCTGCTCCGGCGTGGCCCCTAACACATCAAGGGAGCCCTAACACAACATAGGCGGTGTACTAAGAGCGCGCTCGGGCGGTACGTTTGCGCGATGCCGGGGTGCCTGATCGTGGATCGACCCGCCGAGGGCGTTCTTCGGCTGTCGATTTCGAATCCCGCCAAGCGCAACGCCCTCGACCACGCCATCCTCGGCGCGATCGCCGACGAGGTGGCCGCGCCGGCCGACGTTCGCTGCATCGTCCTCACCGGCGCGCACGGGATGTTCTCGTCGGGCTACGACATCTCCGAGATCCCGCCCGCGTCGTTCTCCGAGCAGGCCGAGAAGCTCGTCGCGCACCCGTTCTGCCGCGGGCTGACCGCGCTGGACGCGCTCGACATCCCGACGCTCGCCGTCTTGCCGGGCTCGGCGATCGGCGGCGGCCTGGAGCTCGCAGTCGCCTGCGACCTACGCCTGGCGAGCGATCACATCAAGCTCGGCATGCCGCCCGCACGCCTGGGCCTCATCTACTCCCACACCGGGCTGCGGCGCTTCGTGGACGCGATCGGCGCGCCGCGCACGCGCGAGCTGTTCCTGCTCGGGCGCTACATCGATGCCGTGACCGCGCAGTCCTGGGGACTGGTGAACTGGATTGTCGACGAGAACGACCTCGAGGCGACGGCGCTGGACCTCGCGACGCAGCTGGCCTCCAACGCGCCGCTGTCGATGTCGGGCAACAAGCGGGTGCTGCGCGAGCTGCTGCAGGCGGAGGCGGCGCTGGACCCGGATGTCGAGCGCGACCTGCTCGGGCTGCGTGCGTCAAGCTTTCACTCCGAAGACCTGCTCGAAGGCGTCTCAGCCTTCACGGAGAAGCGAGCGCCAAGCTGGAAGGGGCGATAGTGGACGCCGGGCCTGAACTCACGGAGGAACGCATGCATCACGCCGCAGCCTCACGCGCGAGCTACTGCCGGACTGCATGGCTCGCGCTCCTCTTCGCCGTCATCGGCACGACGAGCGCGATCGCGCTGGCCGCCCCCGCGCGCGGCGACGCCCCGCTGCGTACGCAGGCCGCCCAGTTCGAGTACCCCGTCCCGACCGACACCGACGGAGACGGGGTCGTCGATGACTTCGACTTCTGCCGCCTGGAGCCCGGCGACCTGCGCAACGGCTGCCCGAGCGAGCTCAACGCCGAGGTACGCGGACGCTGGCAGGTCAACCGCCTGCTGACGAAGATCACCCGGCTCACCGTCGTGACGCCGATCGGCTCGCGAATCGAGCTGCGCTGCAGCGGGCGAATCAAGATCTGCGGCAAGCGCGAGCACGTCATCTACCGCACGACGCATCGCTTCACCTCGCTGCTGCGCTACTTCAAGAAGCCGCGTATCTACCGCGCGCACCTGAACATCCTCATCAAGGTCACCAAGTCCGAGAAGGTCGGCTACTACAAGCGCTACAAGACGCGCACGGGCCGGAAGGCGCCGACGGTCACCGAGCGCTGCCTGAGCCCGGCCGGCCGCGTCCTGCCCTGCGACGGCTGACACCCGGCCACGCCTGCCGCGCGGCGGCGATCAGCCGTCGCCGACGTCCGTGAAGGCCCCGCCCGGAGGGCCGGCCGGCGGTGGTGGTGGTGGTGGTGGCCGCGTCACGACCACCGGCGGTGGCGGCGGCGGCGTCACGACCACCGGTGGTGGCGGTGGTGCCACGACCTGAGTCGACGGCGCCGGCTGAGCGCTGCGCTGCGCCCGTGCGATCCGCGCGCGCTCAGCTGCCGCGCGCTTGCGCTTGGCCTCCGCGCGACGCTGCGCCTCGCGACGGGCCTTGCTCCGTTTGGCGCGCTCGCGGGCGGCCTCCTCCGCGGCGGCGTCGGCCGTGGTCTGGGCCGGCGGCGACGTCGTCAGCGCCGGGATCGCCGCATCGGTCAGACCGCTCCCGTCGCCGGCCGCGAGCGGAGCGACGGCGGAGGTGTCGGGCTCCTCCGCGGACGTCAGGCTCATCGCCAGGGCGGTCGTGCCCCCCGCGAGGCAGACCACGAAGACGCCCGCCAGCGCAAAGCGGTGGCGGCGCCCGCGGCCGACGCCCGGACGATCGGCGCCGCGGCGCTCCAAGCGCTCGCGCAGCGAGGGCCCGCCGCCAGCGCCCGCCGTCTCCGCGAAGGAGTCCCGCCCGGTGGCGGCCGCTGCGGATCGGTCGGAGCCCGCGCCGCCGTCGCCGGCCGGCGGCTCGGCCGCGGTGCTGGTCCCCGTCGCGGCGTCATCGGCAGGCCACGCGAGGTCCCCCGCCGGCGCGAGCGCGGGCGACTCCGTCGTGTCCGCCGGCTGGCCGGCGAGCAGGCGCAGCGCCTTGCGACGGACCGACGCGACGCTCTCACCGGCGACACGTACGGGCGCGGCGATCACGATCGCCGTCAGGATCTGCTCGGCGACGCCCGCCGGCAGCGACGTCGTGGCCGGATGGGCGAAGGCCAGCTCCGCCGCCTCGAGTCGCTCCAGGGTGTGCGTGCATGCCGAACAGGCGGCGATGTGCGCGCTCAGCGCGTTGCGCTCGGGTGACGGATGCCTATCAAGCAAGTGGCGCAGGAGATCCCTCTCGGTCCTCCGGCAGGCGTCCGGTGCCTCGCCATCTGCGGGTTCGGCGGCGGCGCGGGTCCCCCGCCGCGTCGCCGCCTCGCGTGTCGCGGTCCGCAGCCGCACCTCGGCCTCGTTGCGATTGAGCTTGTCGACCGCGAGCACCGACAGGCGGAAGCGGGCGAGCGCGTCGGCCGCGGCGATGCTCACCGAGCCGGGTGCGGCGACCAGCTCACAGTAGGCGAAGACCGACGGGCCGCGCCGCTCACACAGTGCGGCGAGCACGCCCGGGTCGCCGTCGCGGATCCCGGCGAGGGTGACTGAGCTCGTGACGCCCACTCGCGCATGCTACGGGATCGGCGGTGCGCAGACCGCCGTTGCGCGCGGCCGACGCACCGGATTTGCAAGCCGCGAGGACCGGTCGGCCGCGGGGTGCCGGGAGACGCCATCACGGCGTAGCCTTCGGCGCCTCCGTGAAGCTCGTCACCTGGAACGTCAACTCGCTCAAGGCGCGCCTGCCGCGCGTGCTCGAGCTCCTCGCCGAGCACGCTCCCGACGTCGTCTGCATGCAGGAGACGAAGACCGAGGCGACCGCCTTTCCGGTCGACGAGCTCGCCGCCGCGGGGTACCACGCCGTGCACCACTCGGCCGGTCGCTGGGCGGGGGTGGCGATAGTCGCGCGCGACGGACTCGCGCTCCAGGCTCCGGTCGCCGGCCTGCCGGGCGAGCTGCGCGAGGACGAGGCCCGCTGGATCGAGGCGACGATCGACGGCCTGCGCGTCGTCAGCACGTACGTCCCCAACGGGCGCGAGATCGGCTCGCCGACCTTCGCCGAGAAGCTCGCCTTCCTCGACGCCGCCGCGGCGCGGGCCGGGGCGCTGCGCGAGCAGGGCAGCGCGCTGGCGATCGTCGGCGACTTCAACGTCGCGCCGAGCGACCTCGACGTCTACGACCCGGCGGCGTTCACCGGCTCGACCCACGTCACGCCCGACGAGCGTGAGCGCATCGCGGCGATCCGCGTCGCCGGCGGCCTCGTCGATGCTCTGCGCCATCTGCACCCCGACGACGTCGCCTACACCTGGTGGGACTACCGCCAGGGCCACTTCCACCGCAAGATGGGCCTGCGGATCGACCTCGTGCTCGTCTCGGCGGCGATCGCGCCGCGGCTGCGGCGGGTCGGCATCGAGCGCAACTACCGCAAGGGCGTCAAGCCGTCAGACCACGCGCCGCTCGTCGCGGAGCTGGATGCGGTCCCGGCATGACGACATGCACCACCGCGAGGAGGCGATCGCGACCCCCGACGAATACGTCCGCGCATCGAATCCGGCCCGCGCGCGTTCTGACTGAGCGTGCGCGCGCTTCTCGCCATCGGCGTCCTCGTGGCAGCCGCCGCCGCGCCGGGCACGGCCGCCGCCGCGTGGCACGAGCAGCGGCTGGCGTCCGCTGGCGCGGCGTCGAGTGTCGCCGGCCCGGGACTGGCGACGAACCCGCGCGGTGATACGGCGGTCGCCTGGCGAGCCGGCCCGCGGGCCTACCTCGCCGTCCGGCGCGCCGGCCGCACGCGCTTCGGGCGCCGGATCGCGCTGGCGCCGTTCTCCGACCCGCGCGTCGCGGTGCTGTCGGACGGCACGGTGCTCGTCGCGACGCTGCACAACGACGGCACCGAGCGCGGCCGCCGCCCGTGCTGCGCGGCGGCCTACGTGCAGCGTCTACGGCCCGGCGCACGCCGCCTATCGGCGCGACGCCTGGCGACCGTCCGCGGAGCCGGCTTCGGCAGCCTGGCGTCGTCGCTCGTGGCCGGCCCCGGCGGCCGCGCCGCGCTGATCGGCAACACCGACCAGGTCGAGCTCGTCACGAGTCTCGGGCGCGGCGTCTTCCGCACGCCGGCGTGGCCCTCGCAGGGTCGCCACGGCTACCCGATCCGCGCCGGGTTCGGCGGCGACGGGCGCGGCGCCGCGCTGTGGGTCGAGGGGTCCAACCACGAGCAGAGACTGCGCGGCGCGCCGGTCCGCCGTGACGGTTCCGTCGGCCGCGCACGGACATACGTCGACACGCCCGACGTGCGCAGCGACTTCGCCTTCTTCACCTTCGACGCCGGGCTGGACCGCCGCAGCCGGCTCACGGCACTATGGGTCGACACCGGCGGTGTCGGTGCCACGCCGGGCAGCGTCTCGGTGGCCAGCGGGACGAGCACCGGGCCGCTGCGAGCGCGCCAGCTGCTCGACAGCGCGCCCGGCATCGGCAGCGGCGTCGCCGAGCCCGATCTCGCCGTTGCGCCCGATGGGCGTGCGCTGGCGACGTGGCGCCACTACGCGGGCGTCACGCAGGCGGTCCGGCTCGCCGTCCGCAGCGCTGCGGGTCACCGCTTTCGCGTCATGCCGGCGATCCCCGGCGGCGGCGGCGCCACCCAGGTGGCGTTGCTCTCCGGTGGCCGCGGGATGCTGATCAACGGCAGCGGCGCCGGCAGCAGCGCGCGGGCGGTGAGCCCCGGCGGAGCGCTCGGCGCGCCGCGGGCGCTGCGCGGCGCGCTGGCGCCGATGGGCGTGAGCGTCGTGGCGGCGGCACGCCGGTTCACGATCGCCTGGGGCACGACGACCGGCGTGCGCGTCGCGACCGTCCGGCCCGGCTGAGGCAGCTCAGCGCGTCGCGACCGTCCGGCCCGGCTGAGGCAGCTCAGCGCGTCGCGACCGTCCGGCCCGGCTGAGGCAGCTCAGCGCGCCGCCCGCAGCGTCACCGTGCGCGTCGCGACGCCGCGGTCGCCGTCCGGGCGCTGCGCGGACCGGTCGCGGTCAGACGTGAGGTCGATGCGCAGGCGCAGCGGGGCGTGACGGCGCACCCAACGCGCGGCGCCGATCGGGACGCGCAGCAGCACGCGGCGGCGTTCGCCGGGGTTGAGCGCCAGCTCCACGCTGCCCAGCCGGTACAGGCGGCTGGCACCGTTGACGCCCCGGCCGGCGCGCCCGCGGGCGCTGCGCGGTCAGGCGGGCGGTGGCCAGGCAGCCGCCGCGCGCGGTGTCGGGGCAGTCGAAGGCGACCGGCAGCCGCCGATCGCGGGGCAGCGTGAGGTTGCGGCGCACCGGCCGCGGCGTCGGACAGCGCAGGTCGGCGATCGCCGGCGGCGCGTCGCCGAGGCGCCAGCTCGTGATCGTGGCGGTGGCGCATGTGCGCCGCGCCCAGGTCAGCGTGTGGCCGTCGAAGGACGGGGTCCCGACGAGATCGGGGATCTCCAGCGGCGCGGCGGCCGTCCCGTCGAACGCGACGAGCTGCAGGCGCGACGCGCCGTCGGTCCTCAGCAGGACGCCCGCGGCGCCGATGCCAAGGATCGTCGCGGTCTTCGCCACCGTCTGCAGGACGCGGCCGTCGGGCAGGCCGGGGGCCGCCACGACGAGTGCCAGACCGCCCGGGGCGGGCGACACGTAGACGAGGACGCCGTCGGCGCGGACGGCGAGCTGCGGCCCGGATCCACCGAACAGGGTCGCGACGCCGGGCGCCGCGGGCAGCGTGGGACGGTAGACCTCCGCACCGCTGTCGACGTCGCGCACGACGATCGGCGGCGGCGAGCTGGGGGTCGCTCCCGGCTGCGCGACCGCGACGTAGCGCCCGCCGACGGCGACCGCATCCGCCCGACCCAGCGGTTGCGCGGCACCGCTGGCCAGGTCGGCGACGTGCGCCACCCCGGTGCAGGCGTCGCGGAATGCGAGCACGTCGCCGTCCAGCCGTGTCTCAAAACGCTGGCGGCCGGTCGTGCAGCCCAGGCCGGCGCAGCTGCCCAGCTCGCAGCGCACGAGGTCGACCGGCGCCCCGCCGAGCGGCGCCTGGCTGAGCGCGTCGCGCGTCACGACATAGCTCATGTAGCGGCAGTCCGTGCAATGGTCGGCGTGCTCGGAGACGGCGATCCGCGTGGCCGATGCGCTCACGGCGACCAACAGGCCCTTCGCCGGCGCGATCGCCCACAGCTCGCGGGTCCCGGCGCCGGGCAGGCCCAGGCGCACCGACCAGCCGGCCTCGGCGCTGCCGGCCGCGTAGGCGACGGCGTCGGCGGCCGGCTGCGGTCCCGCGATGTCCGGGATCGTGCCGTCGGGCGCGGCCGGCACCTCGAAGCTGCCGGTGGTCGCCTCTGCGGGCGTGCCGCCGCCGGCGAGAACGACGGCTGCGACGAGCGCGGCAAGTGTGGCAGCCAGGGAGCGGGTCCTCATGCAGGCATGAACGTGCGCCGGGCCCCGGTGTCGCGGTGTTGGCCCGTCGCGTCCGGCACGGCTGCGACCCTGCCGCTCAATGGCTCCCCTCATCACCCGTGCGGAGGCGGTCGCGCTCGGCGAACTCGAGGATCGTGCGGAGATCGAGGCGCTCATCGAGCGTGCCTGGCAGGCCAGGGTCGAGCGCTTCGACGACGCGACCGACATGTGCTCGCTCGTCAACGCGAAGTCCGGCGGCTGCGCGCAGGACTGCGGCTTCTGCGCCCAGTCGCGCTTCGCCGAGGCCGAGACGCCGCTGCACGCGATGATGGAGCCCGAGCAGATCCTCGAGCACGCACGCGCGGCCGAGGCGGCCGGCGCGCACCGCTTCTGCATGGTCACGCAGGGCCAGGGGCTGTCCAAGCGCGACTTCGAGAAGGTGCTCGCGGGTACGCGGCTCGTCGCCGAGCACACGAACCTCAAGCGCTGCGCATCGATCGGGCACATGTCGCCGACGCGCGCCAAGGCCTTGAAGGAGGCCGGCGTGCAGCGCGTGCACCACAACGTCGAGACGGCCGAGTCGTATTACCCCGAGGTGAGTCAGACCGTCCGGTACACGGGCCGGCTGCGGACGATTGAGGCGGTCCGCGAGGCCGGCCTGGAGACGTGCGTCGGGGGGATCCTCAACCTCGGCGAGACGCGCGAGCAGCGCGTCGAGATGGCCTTCGAGCTGGCGGCGCTGGAACCGACGTCGGTCCCGATCAACCTGCTCAACCCGCGTCCGGGGACGAAGTTCGGCGACCGCGAGCACATGGATCCGTGGGAGGCCGTGAAGTGGATCGCGATCTTCCGGCTGATCCTGCCCGACGCGCTGTTCCGCCTCTGCGGCGGGCGCGTGGAGAACATCGGCGAGCTGCAGCAGCTCGCCGTGCGTGCGGGGATCAACGGCGTGATGATGGGCAACTTCCTGACGACGCTGGGCAACACGCCCGAGGAGGACCGGGCGATGTTCGAGAACCTGGGTCTGAACGTCGCGCGCCAAGCCGACAACGGCGCCAACCCGCGGCCCGACAACCGCAGCGGGTGGCTGGACGGTTCGACGCCCGCGCCGGCCTCGGGCCCGGCCGACACGACCGAGGTCGCCGACGCGTTCGCCGGCCTCGAGGTTCGCCTCTGGGATCCGTCGACGCAGCTGCGCTTCGCGCGCAAGCGCGGGCCGATCCCGCCGCGGCCCGAGGCCGCCGTACCGCCACCGAGCCACGACGCCGCACCCGCGGCGCGAGGCTGAGGCACCGTGAGCGAGATCGCGGCACGGCTGGCGGAGCTGCGGGAGCTCGGCCTGTATCGGCGCACGCGCCTGGTCAGCGGACCGCAGGGGCCGCGCGTCGTGCTCGACGGCACGCCCGTCCTGCTGCTGTGCTCCAACAACTATCTCGGCCTCGCCGACCATCCGCGCGTGCAGGAGGCGGCGGCCGACGCCGCACTGCGCTGGGGCGTCGGGGCGGGAGCGTCGCGCCTGGTCAGCGGCACGATGACCGTTCACCGCCGGCTCGAACAGCGCCTGGCGACGTTCAAGGGGACCGAAACGGCGCTGCTGTTCGGCTCGGGCTATCTGGCCAACCTCGGCGTCGTCGGCGCGCTGTCACGCGCCGGCGAGGTCGTCTTCTCCGACGAACTCAACCACGCGTCGATCATCGACGGCTGCCGGCTGTCGCGCGCCGAGACGTTCGTCTACGCCCACAACGACGTCGAGCACCTCGCCTGGGGCTTGGCGCAGGCCGGTCCGCGGGCGTCGCTGATCGTCACCGAGTCGGTCTTCTCGATGGACGGCGACGTCGCGCCACTGGAGGACATCCTGTCGCTCGCGCGCCGCCATCGCGGCGTGCGCGTCGCCGTCGACGAGGCGCACGGCACCGGCTGCCTCGGCCCAGGCGGGCGCGGCGCGGTCGCCGAGGCTGGGCTGGAGGGGGAGGTCGACGTCGTGATCGGCACGCTCGGCAAGGCACTCGGCGCCTACGGCGCGTTCGCCGCCTGCGACGAGGAGATCGCCGCGCTGCTGACGAACACCGCGCGGTCGCTGATCTTCTCGACCGCGCCGCCGCCGCCCGCGAGCGCCGGCGCGCTGGCCGCGCTCGACGTGCTCGAGCAGTCGCCGCGCCGCGTCGAGCGCCAACCGGCCAACGCCGACGTGCTGCGCGCTGAACTGGCACGCGAGGGCTTCGACGTCGCAGGCTCCTCGACGCAGATCATCCCGCTCATCGTCGGTGACGCGAGCACCGCGCTGCGTGTCTGCGAGGCAGCGCTGGAGCGCGGCGTGTTCGCGCAGGCGATCCGCCCGCCGACGGTGCCCGACGGCACGTCGCGCCTGCGGCTGGCCGTGATGGCGACGCACTCCAAGGACGAGCTGCGCGATGCCGCGCGCGTGCTCGGCCGCGCGGCGCTGCAGGCCGGCTT
>JBBSQG010000009.1:0-18227 GCA_038258125.1 Solirubrobacterales bacterium | reverse complement strand
CTGACCGCGCTGGGCATCGATCGCAAGGAGCTCAAGCTGGCGCCCGCCGGCCGGGCGGCGGGGGGCAAGGGGGCGCAGGTCCGCGTCGAGACGATCCTCAGCGGCCGTCAGGCCGACGCGCTGGAGGACAAGGGCGTCGATCTCGCGCCCAAGGAGGTCGGCGGCGCGACCGCCGCAGAGCGCGCGACGGCGCAGATCCAGGCGGGCCTGAACGTCTTTCGCCCCTACAGCGGCGCCGGCGGGCTCAAGCAGGAGTTCCAGCAGATCGCCGCCCAGAACCCGAAGATCACCAAGCTCGTGCGCTACGGCACGACGGTCAACGGCCAGGACATCGTCGCGTTGAAGGTCTCCAAGAACGCGCGCTGGACCCGCGACGGGCGCCGGCCCGCGGTCCTCTACGTCGGCGCGCAGCATGCCCGTGAGTGGATCACGCCGGAGATGATCCGCCGCCTGACCCACTACTTCGTCGACGGCTACGCGAGCAACAGCTCGATCCGCCGGCTCGTCGACGACAACGAGCTGTGGTTCGTGCCGGTCGCCAACCCCGACGGCTACGACTTCACCTTCCAGGACGGCCAGCGCCTGTGGCGCAAGAACCTGCGCGACAACAACGGCGACGGCGTGATCACCGCCGGCGACGGCGTGGACCCCAACCGCAACTTCCCGACGAAGTGGGGCTACGACAACGAGGGCTCCTCCCCCGAGCCCTCCAGCGAGACCTTCCGTGGCACCGGCCCGGCCTCCGAGCCGGAGACCCGCGCGCTCGCCAGCCTCGCGCGCCGCGTCGGCTTCAAGTTCTTCGTCAACTACCACTCCGCCGCCGAGCTGTTGCTGTACGGCATCGGCTGGCAGGTCGCCACGCCGAGCCCCGACGACGTCCTCTACGAGGCGATGGCCGGCGACGACGCCAACCCGGCGATCCCCGGCTTTGACCCGGACATCTCCGCCGAGCTGTACACGACCAACGGCGAGACCGATACGGACCTCCAGGCGCGCTATGGGATCCTCGGCTTCACGCCGGAGATGTCGACCTGCGAGGCGGCGTCGGCATCCGATCCGGACGACGAGTTCGACCCGGCGGACTGTGGGAGCGGCTTTGAGTTCCCCGACAGCGAGGCGCTCGTCCAGGCCGAGTTTCAGAAGAACATCCCGTTCGCGCTCTCGGTCGCGAAGTCGGCAAAGGACCCCGACGACCCGGTGTCCGCCGTCGGGCGCACCGCCGAGAACTTCCGCGTCGACAGCTTCGACGTCTCCTACGGCGACCCGCAGGAGGTGGCGGTCGTCGCCAAGCGAGCGATCAAGCTCGTCACGATGCTGTACCGCATCAATGGTGGTCGAACCCGCCTCGCGCTGGCCCCCGAATGGCGCGGGGGTGAGCGCTACGGCGACGAGAACGACGACTACTACGTCGAGCGGCGCGGCGTCGTGCGCGGTGCCAAGGCGGGCGACAAGGTCCAGGTCTGGTTCACCGGGCTGAAGCTGCGCCGCGGGTTCGTGTCCAGCCAGCGCTTCACCTACACCGTCGCGCGGGACACGGGCGCCGACGTGCTCGTGCTCGCCAACGAGGACTACAAGGGTGTCAACCCCGAGTACCCGCTGGGGACGAACGCGCCGAAGTACGCCGCCCAGCACGTCGCGGCGGTCGAGGCGGCGGGCCACCGCGCCGACGTCTGGGACGTCGACGCCCAAGGCGTACCGCACGACCTCGGCGTGCTCAGCCACTACAAGGCGGTCGTCTGGTACCTCGGCGACAACCGGCTGACGCAGGATCCCGAGGACGAGCTCATCGTGACGCCGTTCGGCGAGCTGCCCGACATCGCGGTGGCCGAGCGCCAGCAGTACCTGACGATCGCGGTGCGCGACTTCCTCAACGAGGGCGGCAAGCTGATCCACGACGGCGAGCTGACCCAGTACCAGGGCCTGCCCGGGATCAGCGACTTCGTCGGCGGCTTGTACTACGGCCTCAACGGCGATCCGACGGCCGAGTGCCACGTCGACTCGGTCCCCGGCTTCTTCGAGGACTGCCTGATCCTGGCCGACGACTTCCGCCAGTACTACCTCGGCGCGTTCGTGCGCACGAGCATCGCCGGTCCGGAGAGCGTCGGCGGGATCGCCCCGCCGATCACCGGCTACGCGGGCTCGCTCGGCGGCCCGGTCGTCGACGGCGACAACCCGCTCGACGAGGCCGGCTTCTTCCAGCCGACGAGCGATGTCCTGCCACCGGCGCAGTTCCCGCAGTTCAAGAGCGAGGGCTCCGCCGAGTATCAGGCGGGCGGCAGCAACCCGTTCGCCCCGGTCGAGGGAGCGCGCTACGCGGCGGCGGGGCACGCCGACGACTCCTACATGCGCTTGCAGAAGACCGTCGACCTGACCGGCAAGACGAGCGCCGAGCTGCAGTTCCAGCTCTCGCTGAACGCCGAAGCGGCGTACGACCACTTCATCGTCGAGGCGCACACGGTCGGCCAGGACAACTGGACGACGCTGCCGGAGGTGGGCGGCGCGACGAGCACCGACCCGCCGGCCGAGTGCACCGACGACGGCTTCCTCCTGGCGCTGCATCCGTTCCTGCGCCACTACCTCGGCGGTGCGGACTGCACCAGCCCGGGCACGTCCGGGACGTGGAACTCGATCACGGGCTCGACCGACGGCTGGAAGCCGGTGAGCTACGACCTGTCGGGCTTCGCCGGCCAGCAGGTCGAGGTGTCGCTGAGCTACGTCACCGATCCCGGCACGGGTGGCGTCGGCGCGTTCGTCGACGACACGAAGATCGTCGTCGACGGCGCCACCGACGCCGACGGCTTCGAGGGCCAGACGAGCAGCTGGACGGTCGGCGATGCGCCGGACGGCAGCCCCGAGCCGCTGAGCAACTGGGTCATCGGCGGCCCGCTGCTGAACTTCTACGCCGCCACGTCGACGAAGGACACGCTGCTGCTCGGCTTCGGCCTCGAGCAGCTGGCGACCGCCGCCGAGCGCAACGCGCTCATGGACCGGGCGCTGGCGGGCTTGATCGAGTAGGCGAGGCGCTGCCGGCGGCGGGCGCTACGCCGCGTGGCCCTGCCCGGCGCCGGCGTCCTTCGGGGCCGCCGTGCCGACCAGCTCCTGGATCGACGCGCAGCCCTGCGCACGGGCGCGGGCCGCGAGGTGGCGGTTGACCGAGCGTGGCCACAGCGGGCCGCCGTAGACGAAGCCGGTGTAGGCCTGGATCAGCGTGGCGCCGGCGAGGATGCGCTCCCAGGCGTCCTCGGGGGTGCTGATGCCGCCGGCGGCGATCAGGACCAGCTCATCGCCGGCGCGGGCGCGCAACCGCCGCAGCACCGCGAGCGCACGCGGCTGCAACGGCGCGCCGGACAGGCCGGCCGGCTGCCCGGCCTCCAGCCATCTCGACGGGAAGCCCGCCCGGTCCACGGTCGTGTTCGTCGCGATGATGCCGGCCAGGCCGCGTCGCATCGCGAGGTCGGCGATCGCGTCGATCGCGTCGTCGTCGAGATCGGGCGCGAGCTTGACGAGCAGGGGAACGTCGACGTGCTGCTTGGCCAGCTCGTCCTGGACCTCGCTGATGAGGTCGCCGAGGATCTCCGTGGCCTGCATGTCCCGCAGGCCGGGGGTGTTGGGCGAGCTGACGTTCAGCACGAGGTAGTCGGCGAGGTGCGCGAGGTGCGCGACGGAGCGGCGGTAGTCCTCCCCGGCCCGCTCGACGGGCACGACCTTCGACTTGCCGATGTTGACGCCGACGACGAGATCGGACGCCGGCCGCGGGTGCAATCTCGCCGCGATCCGCTCGGCGCCCTGGTTGGGGAAGCCCATCCAGTTCAGCATCGCGCGCGCCTCGACGAGTCGCTCGATGCGCTGGCCGGCAAAGCCCGGCTGGCCCTGTCCGGTCGCGGTGCCGATCTCCACGCAGCCGAATCCGAGCATGCCCAAGCCGTCGTAGAACGTGGCGTTCTTGTCGACGCCGGCCGCGACGCCGAGCGGCGTGCCGAACGTCTTGCCCAGGGCGGTCACGCGCAGCACGGGATCGCTCGGAGCCAGCCACCGTCGCGCGGCGCGCCGGACAAGGCGGCTGCGGCCGGCAAGGCCGAGCGGGACCGCGGCGAGGGAATGAGCCCGCTCCGGCGGGATGTGCCGCAGGAGCAGCCGGAAGAGGAGCTGGTAGGTCACGACGAGGAGTCCGACCCGGCCCAGGCCGCCCGTGGACGCCGACCGTGTCCGAGCCCGAGATCGTAGCGGCGTACGCGGCGGTCCCGATGCCCCAGGCAGGAGTCGAACCTGCGGCCTACCGCTTAGGAGGCGGTCGCTCTGTCCACTGAGCTACTGGGGCGCGGCGGCGGGCGCCGACTCGGAGGAGAGTACCTGCGGCGCAGCGTCAGAAGCGGTCTCCGGGCTGGCCTCAGAGCGCGTCGAGGCGGCGATCTCCGCGGCGGTGACGTGCAGGGGGAAGTGGCAGGCGGCGAGATGCCCGCCGGAGTATTCGCTCAGGCGCGGGATCTCGCTGCGGCAGACGTCCTGCGCGCGCGGGCAACGCGTGTGGAAGACGCAGCCCGGCGGCGGGTCGACGGGGGACGGCGGCTCGCCGGTGATCACGACGCGCTCGCGGGCGCGGTTCTCGCGCGGGTCGGGGATCGGGATCGCCGCCAGCAGCGCGTGCGTGTAGGGATGGATCGGCTTGAGGTAGAGCTCCTCGGAGGGCGAGAGCTCCATGATCCGCCCGAGGTACATGACCGCGATCCGGTCGCTGACGTGGCGCACGACGGAGAGGTCGTGGGCGACGAACAGGTACGTCAGGCCGAACTCGTCCTGCAGGTCGTCGAGCAGGTTGACGATCTGCGCCTGGATCGAGACGTCGAGCGCGCTGACCGGCTCGTCGAGCACGATCAGCTTCGGCTCCAGCGCGAGCGCGCGGGCGATCCCGATCCGCTGGCGCTGGCCGCCGGAGAACTCGTGCGGGAAGCGCGTCAGGTGCTCGCGCTGCAGCCCGACGCGGTCCAGCAGCTCGGCCGAGCGCGCCGCGATCTGCGCCTTGTCGACGCCGTGCAGGGCCAGCGGAGCGCCGATGATCTGGCCGATCCGCTTGCGCGGGTTCAGCGACGCGAACGGATCCTGGAAGACCATCTGCATCTCGCGTCGCACCGGCTTGAGCGCGGAGCGGCGCGCCTTCGTGATGTCGCTGCCGCGGTAGCTGATCGTGCCGCCGGTGGGGTCGATCAGCCGCATGAGCGTGCGCGACAGGGTCGTCTTGCCACAGCCCGACTCGCCGACGAGGCCGAGCGTCTCGCCCTCGCGCAGGTGCAGCGTGACGTCGTCGACGGCGTGCACGTGCCCCACGACGTGGTCGATCAGCAGCCCCTTCTTGATCGGGAAGTACTGCTTGACGTGATCGGCCGCCAGCAGCACCGGCTTGGCGCTCGCCGGCGCGGACGTCGTCTTCGCCGGCGCCGTGCTCACGCCGTCACGCCCCCGGCCTCGAGGCCGATCTGGCCGTTGGTGACGCGTAGCACGACCTTGCGCTCGGGGTCCAGCACGCAGCGATCGGTGTGACCGGTGCCCCCGGGCACGCGGGCGATCAGCTCGGGCTTGACGAGGCAGGCGTCGTGCGCGTGCGGGCAGCGCGGGCGGAAGTGGCAGCCCTGCGGCGGATGGATGAGCGACGGCGGCAGCCCCGAGATCGACGGCAGGCGCTGCGGGCGCGGCCGGTCGACGCGCGTGATCGAGCCCAGCAGCCCCCACGTGTAGGGGTGCTGCGGGTTGTAGAAGATCTCGTCCGTCGTGCCCTGCTCGACGATCCGGCCCGCGTACATGACCGCGATCCGATCGGCGATGTCGGCGACGACGCCGAGGTCGTGGGTCACGAGGATGATGCCGGCGTTGGAGTCGCTGCGCAGCGCCTTGAACAGGTCGAGGATCTGCGCCTGGATCGTCACGTCCAGCGCCGTCGTCGGCTCGTCGGCGATGAGCACCGAGGGATCGCAGGACAGCGCGAGCGCGATCATCACGCGCTGGCGCATGCCGCCGGAGAACTCGTGCGGGTAGGAGTCAAAGCGCTCGCGGGCGCGCGGGATGCCGACGCGCTCCAGCAACCCCACGACCTGGTCGCGGGCGTCGGCGTTGGACACCTCGCCGTGCGCCTGGATCTGCTCGACGATCTGCTTGCCGATCCGGTGCACCGGGTTCAGCGACGTCATCGGGTCCTGGAAGATCATCGCGATCTCCTCCGCGCGGACCGTGCGCAGCTGCTCGGCGGTCGCGGAGATGAGATCGAGGTCGCGCAGCTTGGCGCTGCCGCCGAAGCGCGCGTTCGGCGAACGGGTCAGGCCCATCAGCGTCATCGCCGTCACCGACTTGCCCGATCCGGACTCGCCGACGACGGCCAGCACCTCGCCCGCGTGCAGGTCGAAGGAGACCTCGTCGACGGCCTGCACGAGGCCCTCCTCGGTCGCGAAGGCGACGTTGAGGTTCTGCACGTCGAGCAGCTGCTCGGAGTGGGGCGTCATGTCGGCGTTCCTACTTCACGCACAGCTGCGCGAGGTCGAGGGAGTAGACCGGGTGCCAGATCGTGCAGCGCTGGGTGTCGATGCGGTCTGAGAAAGCGGCGGTGAGGGTGCGCCGGCCGAACAGCAGCGTCGGGCTGTTGACGGGCTGTGAGACGCGGGTTCCCAGGGCGCCGGCGGGCGCATCGGCGGCATAGTCGGCGGGCGGCTGGGCAGCCTCATCGGCGCCGCCGGCGGCCTGCACGGTGATCGTGTCGAGCTTGCCCGCCGGCTGGCCGGCGACGTCGAATCCGGGCACCTTGGCGAGCTCGTAGCCGCGTCCGGCGCGGACTCGGGTCAGGCGGTAGGGCCCGATCCCTGCCGGCGGCGTCTTCGTCTGGTCGGAGATCGGCGTGTCGCCGGGCACGAGCGCCCCGTACTCCAGCGCGAGGACCTCGCGGAAGCGGGCGTCGGGCCGCGTGAGCGTGATCGTGAGGTCGTTCGTGCGGTCGCTCGTCGCGATCCCCAAGATGTCCGCATCGGCCGCGCCGGCCTTCAGGTACTCCCGCGCGCCGAGGATGTCCAGGAAGTACTTGGCCCCGTCGGACTTCAGTCGCAGCACGCGCCGGATGGCGTGCTCGAAGTCCGAGGCGTGCACCGGCGTCCCATCGGAGTAGCGCAGGCCCTCGCGCAGCTTGAGCGCGTACGTCAGCCCGTCGAGTGACACCTGCGGCAGCTGCTCTGCCAGGCCCGGGACGATCTTCGTACCGTCGGCGCCCTGTTCGTGCGCGTAGCTGAGCAGCGGGGTGTAGACGGCACGCAGCGTCTGCAGCGCGCTCTGGCTGTGCGCGACCGCCGGGTCCAGCGAGGGCGCAAGTGCCGTGTAGGAGACACCGATCGTGCCCCCGCTGCGGCCGTCATCCGGCTCGTCGCTGCCACACCCGGCGAAGGCGAGCGTGCCGGCGCACGCGAGCGTCAGCCAGGAGCGCAGGCCGCGGCCGGCCCCGCCCCGCCTGCGCGTCTGGCACCGCATCGCTACGAGAGCCGTATCCGCGGGTCAAGCGCGGCGTAGAGGATGTCGACGAGCGTGTTGAGCAGCACGATGAAGAACGCGCCGAACAGCGTCACGGCGAGGATCGGCGGCACGTCGAGCTGGCCCACGGAGTCCGCGAAATACTGCCCGACGCCCTGGATGTCGAAGACCGACTCGGTGAGGATCGCGCCGCCGCCGAGCACCGCACCGAAGTCCAGGCCCCAGAGTGTGACGACCGGGATCAGCGAGTTGCGCAGGACGTGGTGGATCATGACGCGGCGCTCGCTGAGCCCCTTGGCGCGGGCGGTGCGCACGTAGTCGTCGTTGATCGTGTCCAGCACGTTGGAGCGCAGCACGCGCGAGTAGACGCCGACGAACAGCGTCGCCAGCACGCACCACGGCAGGATCATGTGGTTGACCCACTGCCACAGCCCGGCCTCGCCGATCTCCGAGTAGCCCCCGTTGGGGAACAGCCCCGCCTTGAAGCCGAGGTAGTAGCTCGCCAGGGCGCCCAGCCAGAAGACCGGCATCGAGACCCCGATCAGCGCGAGCACGGTGACGACCGTGTCCGAGAAGCGCCCCGCGCGTATCGCCGTGAACAGGCCCAGCGCGACGCCGGCGGCGAACCAGAGCAGCGCCGCCCCGATCGCCAGCGCGAACGTGCGCGGGATCCCGCGCTTGATCTCGTCGATGACGTTCGTCTGGTTGGCCTCGGAGATGAGGTCGCCGGTGAAGATCTTCTGCATCGTCGTCGCGTACTGCGTGTAGACCGGCTTGTCGAAGCCCCACTCCTTGCGGATCGCCTCGATCTGGACGGGGGTCGAGTTCTTGCCCGCCATGCGGTCGGCCGGGTCGCCGTTGGGGATGACGTTGAAGATCAGGAACGTGAGGACCGAGACGGCGAACATCACCAAGACCATCCCGACCACGCGGCGGACGATGAAGCGGCCCACTAGTGGACCCGTCTTCCGGCCGCGCCCACTAGCCGTTACCGAGGCGCACCTTCGCGCGCGGGTCGAGCGCGTCGCGTACGCCATCACCGAAGACGTTGAGCGACAGCACGGTCAGCACGAGCATCAGGCCCGGCACGATTGTCAGATGCGGCGACGTGGACAGCAGCACGACGCCGTCGGAGAGCATCGTGCCCCACGACGGCTCCGGTGGCTGCACGCCGGCGCCGAGGAACGACAGCGCGGCCTCGAGCAGGATCGCCTGCGCGACGAGCAGCGGGAAGAAGACGAGGATCGTCGTGGCGAGGTTCGGCAGCAGCTCGGCGAACATGATCCGCAGCGGACCCGCGCCCTGCGCGCGGGCGGCCTCGACGAACTCCTTCTCGCGCAGCGACAGCACCTGCCCGCGAACCGGTCGCGCGAGGTACACCACGCTGACGACGCCGATGATCAGCGTCGGTATCCACTTCGAGTTGCCCGAGATCTCCAGCGGCCCGACCTTCAGACCGCCGAGCGCGAGCGACACGCCGAGCGCGACGCCGAGCAACAGCGCCGGGAACGCCCACATGATGTCCAGCCCGCGCGAGATGATCGCGTCGGTCCAGCCGCGAAAATAGCCGGCCAGCGTGCCGAGCATCACCGCCAGGAGCGTCGTGATGATCGCCGCCATGATGCCGATGAACAGCGAGTTGCGCGCGCCGTAGAGCAGCCGCACGGCGACGTCGCGGCCGTTGGTGTCGGCGCCGAGGAAGAACTTCTTGTGCCACGTCGGTGCGATCGGCACGCCGTCGAAGCTGACCACCTCCTGGGCGGCGCCGTTGACGACGACCGTGTCGGAGAGGTGGTTGCGCGACGGTGTCGTGTCGGCGATCTGCGCCCACAGCGGCGCAGCCAGCGCCAGCCCGACGAGCAGCACGAACAGCACGCCGAACACGAGCGCCGGGCGGTTGCGCCTCAAGCGCCGCCGCGCGAGCGCCCACGGGCTCAGGCCGGCCGTGGGCGCGGTCTCAGGCTGACTCCCATCCACGACGGGAGTCAGCTCCGGCGAGACCGACGAGTCGGCAACCGACATCTACTAGCCCGCGCTAGTCACGATGCCGGCGCCGCTCGTCAGGATCACGAACTACTTCAGGCAGAGGTTCGCGAAGTCGAGGTTGTACACGGGGTGCCACACGGTGCAGTTGTCGAAGTCGATCCGGTCTGAGTAGAAGACCGTCAGCTTGCGATGCCCGTACGGCGCGCCATGGGCGCGGTCGATGATGAGCTTGTCGGCCTTGGCGTAGTCCGAAGCGACCGCGTCGATGTCGGCGTTCTGATCGGCCGCCGTGAGGATCGTGTTGATCTCCGGATCGTCGACGTTGCCGAAGTTCTGGTTGTTCGTGTTCTGAATCGACTTGCCGTCGACGAGGAACATGAAGTTGCCCGGGTGCGGGAAGTCCTGGAACCAGTTGGTGGCGCCGATCTGGGCCTTCGTCTTCTGATTGCCGATCGTCGTGAAGTAGACCGACGCCTCGATGATCTTCGGCTTGGCCTTCAGGCCGATGCTGTTGAGCACATCGGAGGTGTACTCCGCGACCGATCGCAGCTCGGGCTCGTCGTTGCCCCACACCGAGACCGTCTTGCCGGTGGCGCCGGCCTGCTTGATGAGCGCCCGCGCCTTCTCGAGGTCCGGCGCTGCGTTCGGGTCGCCGTAGGGGCACGGGTCGACCTTCTCGTAGCCCTTCATGCCCGGCGGGAGGAAGTTGCAGCCCGGCTCCAGCAGGCCGCCGAACAGCCGCGCGAGCGAGCGCTTGTCGATCGCGTAGTTGACCGCCTGGCGGACCTTGATGTCGTCAAACGGCGCGACCCGCTCGTTCATGAACGTGTAGTACGTCGAGTTCGTGACGAACTCCTGGTAGCGCTTGCCGGTGTACTTCGCGCGCACGTCGCGCAGCTGGTCGGGCGCCGGCGGGTCGTTCATGTAGTCGAGCTTGTTCTGGATCGTGTCCTGCGTCTGGCGACGCCGGTTCTTGACGATCGAGACCTCGATCTTGTCGAGCTTGCCGACCTGCTGGTCGGGCACGTCGAACGTCGGCACCTTGACGAGGTCGTAGCCGCGGTTGATGCGGACGTTGGCGAACTTGTAGGGCCCGACGCCGGCCGGCGGGCTCTTCGTCTGGTTCTCAAACGGCGTGTCGCCCGGCACGAGGCCCGCGAAGTCCATCGTGAGGATGTACGGGAAGCGTCCGTCGGGCTTGTTGAGCTCGATCGTGATGTCGCCGGTTGCGTCGTCGGTCTCGATGCCGGAGATGTCGGCCTTCGCCTTGCCGTCCTTGACGTACTTCTCGGCGCCGACGATGCCCAGGTAGAACGACGAGCCGCCCGACTCGAGGTTCAGGACGCGCTTGATCGTGTGCTCGAAGTCCGACGCCTTGACGGCCGTGCCGTCGGAGTACTTCAGGCCGCTGCGCAGCTTTAGCGTGTAGGTCTTGCCGTCCTCGGAGATGTCGGGCATCGCCTCGGCGAGCCCGGGCACGACGGTCGCGCCCTCGGCGCCCTCGGCATGCTTGTAGGTCAGCAGCGGCGTGTAGACCATCCACAGCGACTGCCAGCCCTCCTGCGTGTAGGAGAGCGCCGGGTCCAGGAAGTCCGGGAAGGACGTGTACGCCGTCGAGATCGTGCCCCCGGCCTTGCCGCCGGTGCCGGCGTCGCTACCGCCGCTCGACGTCGAGCCGCTGTCGTCGCTGCCACCACATGCCGCGAGCCCCAATGTGGCTGCGCACGCGAACGAGAGGCACAACATGCCTCGTAGGGAACTTGGCATACCTAGTCCTCCTGGACGGGCCCCGGCGCGCGGCCAGAGCTTGTGGACGTCACCCGAAACCGGCGGGGCTCATCGTACTCCTCGGCGGCTGGGCCACGAATGAAATGCACACTACCGTTCAAATGGTGGCTCGCGCGAGCATCTCTACCCACTCAGGCGAGGTATGTCGCGATCTCCGCGACCGGAGCCCGATCGGGCACGCGCGGCTCCTGGCGGGGCAGGCCGAGATGCAGCAGGCCGAGCACCCGCTCGTCGGCGCCGACGTCGAGTGCCGCGCGACCCTCGCCGGTGCGCAGGACGCCGGGCGTGCGCCAGTAGCCGGCCAGGCCGCGGCCGTGAGCGGCGAGCAGGACGATGTAGGCGGCCGCGGCGGCGGCGAGCACGTCCTCCTCGTCGAGCACCGCGTCACCCGTCTGAGTCGCCGACACCGCGACGAGCGTCGGGGCGCGGTCCAGCTTGGCGGCGGCGATCGGGTCGCCAGTGGCCTGCTTGAGACGCTCCAGCGCCTGCGGGCCGACGACGCGGAAGCGCCACGGGTTCGTCAGCTTGTGGTTGGGTGCCCAGCGCGCGAGCTCGAAAAGCGCGTCGAGCGTGTCGCGGTCCAGCGGCTCGGGGGCGTAGGCCTTGTGCGTGCGACGGGTGCGGACGGCCGCCTCGAGCTCCATCCGGCTAGTCCTCGTCGTCGTCCTCGTAGAGCGACTCGCGCGCGAGCTCCTTGCCGGCCGCGTCGTAGAGCTTGCATTCCAGCGTGTCGCCGCGGTAGCCGTCGGGCGCCAGCAACGCGAAGCGCTCCAGCACGAGCTCGCACTGATCGACAGTGAGGCCGGCGAGCTCGGCCGTGACGATCGCGCCATCGGAGACGAGTGGCCGGCCCCAGACGAGCGTCATGTCGGCGACGTTGTCGCCCTCGCCGCGCCAGCTGCCGACGACCTCGTCGCAGAGGTCGAGCTCCCAGTCGGGGTTCGCCTCGGCGGTGTCCTCGGTGAAGTCGGCGACGGCGTCGAAGTCGGTCGGCTCGCGATCCTCGGTGGCGGGTCGAAACGAGATGTAGCCGAACAGCTCAAAGCCCTTGGTGGTCTTCGCGGTCGCCGGGACGAACGTGCGCCCGTGCCAGGTGCGGTCCGGGTAGAAGGCGATCTCGCCGGGCTCGCCGATATCGTCGTCGCCGGGGTCGATGGCGTCGCAGGCGCCGAGGAAGTGGCGCTCGAGGGTGCCGGCCCAGCGGCCGTAGGGCAGTGGTTCCTGCGGTGGTTCGGCGACGAAGCGCGGGACGAAGCGGGGCTCGACGGGCATGCGGCGGAGTCTATGGACCGCGCGTGCTTCAGACCCGCGCCACCCGGGCCGATCAGATCTCGAGCATCAGCGTCACCGGGCCGTCGTTGACGAGCTCGACGGCCATATCGGCGCCGAAGACCCCGCCCGCGGCGCCGAGCTCGGCGCGGAAGATGTCATACAGCTGCTCGGCAAGCTCGGCCGGAGCGGCAGCCACGTACGAGGGCCGGTTGCCCCTGCGGGCGTCGCCATAGAGCGTGAATTGGCTGACGACGAGCACCGCGCGATCACCGAGCGGCTCGTTCATGCGGCCCTCGGCGTCGGAGAAGATGCGCAGCCGGCGGATCTTCCCGGCGAGCGAGGCCGCTGTCGCCGGCTCGTCGTCGTGCGTGATGCCGAGCAGAACGAGCAGCCCGGGGCCGATCGCCGACACGACCTCGCCGTCGACTCGCACCGCCGCGCGCGAGACCCGCTGGACGAGCGCCCTCATGTCGGCGCGACGGTCGAACTCCGCGTGTGGCTGAGAGCGGCAACAGCCGCAATCCTCGTAACACGCGCCGTGCTATACCGTGTACCATCTCCTGCGTGGAACGCCTGAACGTCACGCTCGCCGACGAGCATGCGATCAAGCTCGCTCGTCTCGCCGAGCGCACGCACATGCAGCCCGGCACGCTCGCACGCTCGCTGCTGTCCAGCGCGCTCGACGACGCGGACGCAGACGCCCGCAACGTCGCAGAACTGCTTGACGGCATCCCCGCCGCCTTTGACCGCGCGCAGCTCGGGCGCGATCAGGCGCAAGCGGGGGACACGGTGTCCCTCGACGAGCTCTGACGCAGGCGCGATGGCGTCGGTCGAGCTGGCGCGAGCCGCCGTCGAGGATCTCGACGCGCTGATCCTCACCCACAGCCTCCCCGACGACACGCGCGTTCGCGTCGCGCGTTCGCTGCGACCGCTGGAGCGGTTTCCACTCATCGGCCCCGCCCTCGAGGGGCGTTGGGATGGCTATCGCTTCGTTCTAGGTCCATGGCGCTGGTTGCTGCTCGTCTACGTCTACCTCGAGGCGGAGAACCGCGTCGTTGTCGTGACGGCGCAGGACGGGCGCTCGTCGTCGGCGGCGCGGGGCTGAGCACTGTCGTGATGCCCGGGCCCCTCCATGCGGCGGCGGCGCTCAGCCGAAGAAGACCTGCGCGGTCTCAAACAGCTTCGGATCCAGCAGCTTGGGCTCGCTGAGCGCGTCCTCGAGCGCGACGAGCTCGATGTCGGTGCCGTGCAGCGCGACCATCTGGCCGAAGTCGCCGTTGGACGCGGCGTCGATCGCCGCGACGCCGAAGCGCGTGCCGAGCACCCGGTCGAAGGCGACGGGCGAGCCGCCGCGCTGGATGTGGCCGAGCACGGTCGCCCGGCACTCATATCCGGTCTTCTCCTCGATCTGCTTCTCGAGCTGGAAGGCGATCCCGCCGAGGCGGGCGTGGCCGAAGGAGTCGACCGTGTCGGCGGCCGTCGCGGCCTCGCCGCCGGCGGCCGGCGCCGCGCCCTCGGCGACGACGACGATCGAGAACGTCTTGCCCGTCGTCGTGTGGCGGTGGGTGATGTGGTTGCAGACCTCGTCGAGGTCGAACGGGCGCTCGGGCACGAGGATCACGTCGGCGCCGCCGGCGATGCCGCACCAGCAGGCGATCCAGCCCGCGTCGCGGCCCATCACCTCGCAGACGATGACGCGGTCGTGGGACTCGGCCGTCGAGTGCAGGCGGTCGATCGCCTCGGTGGCGATCTGCACGGCGGTCTGAAAGCCGAACGTGAAGTCCGTCGCGTTGAGGTCGTTGTCGATCGTCTTGGGCACGCCGACGGTCGGGAAGCCGGCGGCCCACAGCTTGCGCGCTACGCCGAGCGTGTCGTCGCCGCCGATCGGGATCAGCACGTCGATGCCGCGCTCGCGCAGCGAGGCGAGCACGCGCTCCTCGCCGTTCTCGGTCTTGTACACGTTCGTGCGCGAGGTGCCGAGGATCGTGCCGCCCTTGTGCAGGATGCCGCTCGTGTTCTCGCGCGTGAGCTTGATCGCGTCGTTGTCGAGCACGCCCTTCCAGCCCTTGCGGAAGCCGAAGATCTCGTGCCCGTAGTGGTCGATCCCCTTGCGGACGATGCCGCGGATGACGGGGTTCAGGCCGGGGCAGTCGCCGCCGCCTGTCAGAAGTCCGATGCGTGCCATAGGGCGCCATCCTGCCACGCGGGTGGCGTGCGCCGTCGCTCGCCCGGCTGGCCGTCAGGCCAGGGCACCGGCCAGCAGGCCCGCCGCCAGCACGAGCGCCGTCGACCAGGCGAGCGCGGCGGCAATCAACGGCGGGTTGCGCGCGAGCTACGTCCCCACCCGCGTCGCGGGCGCCTCGTGGCGGGTCGTGCAGGCGGCTGCGATCGCGAACGATTCGCCACGACCGGCGGGCGCTCTAGCTCTAGGCGTCGCGCAGCTCGGCTGCCGCCTGCTCGGGCGCGACCGTGTTGATGTGCACGCCGGTGCCGAGCTCGACGCCGGCGTCGTGGGTCAGGCGCGGGACGATGTCGATCCGCCAGCAGAAGCGGTCGGCGTCGCGCGGCGCTGTGCGGACCCAGAGGTTCAGCGGCGGGCTGGAGCCGAAGCGGCGCGCCAGCCGGGACAGTCCGTCGTGCAGGAGCGCGGCGCCGGCCGGCCCGTCGTCTCCGAAGCGCTCGCGCCTCCGCCGCGGTGTCAGCATGAGCTGGTATTCGCGGCCGGATGCGTAGGGACAGGTGAGGACCGCCTCGTCGTCGATCGCCACCACCCGGTCGCGGCGGCGCACCTCCTCCTGGATGAGGTCCTCGAGCAGGTTGGCGCCCATCGTGCGCATCGCGTGGGCGCTGAAGCGCTCGCGCTCGCGGGCGACCGCGGCGGGCACGAAGTCCAGCGCGTAGAGCTGGGCGTGCGTGTGCGGCTGCGAGGCGCCGGCCTCGAGGCGCTCGTTGAGGCACACGTGCACGTAGGCGGCGCCGTCGTGCGCGCGCATCCGCTCGCGCCAGATCTCGACCGCCGCCTGTACCTGCTCGGTCGACAGCTGCGCGAGCGAGGTCACCGGCAGCGGGCTGTTGACGACGATCTCGTGCGCGCCGCGTGCCGGCAGCGCGGTGTAGAGGCCGGGCTGGGCGTCGGGCTCGGGGTCCGCTGCGTCGCCCGACAGCGCGGGATAGCGGTTGGCGAAGGCGCGCACGGTCCAGCCGGGGCCGTCCGGCGCGTCGCCGGCCGGACGTCGGGCGGCCAGCTCGGGCGGCGTCTGGTCCTCGTGTCCCTCCGCGAACGGATCGCTCGCGGGGTCGATCGGGGCGGGCGGCGCGACGCTCAGCGCACCGCCGGGGCGCTCGCCGCGCCCGGTCGCGACGATCACGCGCAGGCCGGTCAGCGGGTCGATGCGGATCTCGCGCATGCGTCATCACCCTACGCAGGCGCCGGCGGCGGGCAGGATGCGTTAGGACGTGAGGCCGAGCGCGTAGCGCTCGATCGCCTCGCTGAGCTGGTCCTCGGTCGCGAACCGGCCCTGATGGACGATGCGCTTGCCGCGGGCGTCGTAGAACGCCGTCTGCGGCAGGTTGCGCGCACCGTACGCGCCGGCGACGGAGAAGCGCGGGTCCTCGAAGGAGGGATAGGGCATCGGGAAGCGCTCGGTGATTGCGCGGGCGCCGTCGCGGCTGTCGTTGGAGTTCACGCCGAGAAACGCCACCCGCGCACCGCGTTTGACGGCCTGGCGCTGGAAGAACGGCAGCTCGTACTGGCACGGGTCGCACCACGACGCCCACAGGTTCACGACGACGGGATGGCCGCGCAGCCGGCGCAGCTCCGCGTCGAGTGCCTTCAGCCCGCCGGGTCGCAGCTCGTTGACGCGGCGGTGCAGGGCGGCGAGCTGCGCCGGTGCGCCGGTCAGCGGGCGGCTGACCTGCGCGAGCGTCAACGGCTTGGGTGGCGCGTCGGTCGCGTTGGTGCTCGAGGTCGCTTGCAGGAAGCCGACAACGACGGCCGCCGCGACGGCCAGCCCGGCGAGAATGGTGACCGGTTTGCGCATCAGCGCGAAAGCCTCGCAGACGCGCACGAACCGCAAGCCACACCGTCAGCGTTCGCTATGCTGCGCATCGACGCGGGGGTAGCGGGTCTTCTTCGGAAGGTGCCTCCCCTGCCCCCCGGGCACGTTGCCCGGTCCCCGGATCGCGATGGCTTGCGCGCGCGGTCCACCTCACGTTACGAGCAGGAAGCCGAACTTGGCTGATCCCACGCCAGTGGCCGTCGCGGCCACGTCCGCACCCACACCCTCCGAGATCAAGCGCGCGGAGAAGTTCACCCGCGAATCATTCGTGCACGCGGGCGAGGCGACCGAGGGCGCGCTCGCGCCCGGCACCGCCCGGCGCCGTGCGCTCGAGGCCGCGCTGGTGGAGATCGCCGCGGGCGAGAAGGTGCCCACCACGGACTGGCGGCAGCGCTACTCGCTCATGCTCGGCCTCGAGCGCGTGCTGTCCGACGATGAGCCCAAGCTCGCCGACGGCACCTCGCTGAACCCCCACCAGGTCGACGCCCTGTCGGGCACGCTGACCGCGCTGCTGGCCGAGGCGCAGCGCAGCAACGGGAACACAGCCGCGACCGCGCCGAGCGCGACGCCGGTGCTCGCCGTCGACGACGAGCCCGACGACAGCGAGTACGAGGAGCCCGCGGCCGTCGCGGACGACGACGAAGACGACGACGAAGACGAAGACGAAGACGACGACGATGACGACGAGCCCGAGGACGACGAGCCGCTCGACATCGAGATCGACATCGGCGACGACGACGACGAGGACGACGAGGACGACGACTCCGAAGACGAGGACGACGACTCGACCGACGCCGCGCTCGACGACGACCAGCTCGACGAGGCGCCCGACGACCCCAACGCCCACAAGCGCTTCTGGTTTGAGCATGCGACGGGCGCCGGCAAGACCGTCGCCGCGATGGGCTTCGTCGATGCCTCGCGCACCGGCGGCATCCTCATCCTCACCCACCGCCGAAACCTTGTCGACCAGTTCCACGGCGAGCTGAAGGACCGTGGCTACGCCAAGCGCGTCACGCCCGCCCTGCTGAAGGGCCAGGACGCTGCCAACGGCCCGGTCACCGTCGAGACCTACCAGTGGTTCGTGCGCAACGCCGGCAACATCTCGGCGGCCTATTCGATCGTCATCTGCGACGAGGCGCACACCGCGCTGGGTGAGAAGACGAGCGCCGCGATACGCGAGTGGACCGGCCCGGTGTTCATCGGGATGACGGCGACCGGCGCGCTGATCGCCCGCCACGTCACCGACCTGTTTCCGACGCAGACCTCGCGCTTCGACCTCGCCCAGGCCGCCCGACGCGGCGTCATCTCGCCGCTGCGCTGCGTGCGCATCCCGCCCGGACCGGGCGTGCGGACGATCGCCAAGGTGCCGCTGCGCCGCGGCGATGTCGATGTCGAGTTCGACCAGGAGATGCTCGCCGAGCTGCTCGACGTCGAACCCTTCAACATGGCTGTTGCCGATCTCTACAAGGTGCGCTTCAACGGCGTGCCGGGCGTTGTCTACGCCGCCGGCGTGCGCCACGCCTACAACGTCGCGCAGGCGTTCCGCGACCAGGGCATGAAGGCGATGGCCGTCTCCGGCGAGACGCGCAAGCGTGACCTCGCGGAGATCCTCGCCTCCTACGAGCG
>JBBSQG010000008.1:0-19188 GCA_038258125.1 Solirubrobacterales bacterium | reverse complement strand
GACCGCGACCCGCTCGCCGACGTCCTCGCCAGCGCCCCGCTGACCCGCACGGCCGCGGCGCGCAAGACGCCGCTGACGATCTCGCTGCCGGCGCCCGAGGGCGGGATCAAGCGCTTCGCAATCGCCGAGTCGCCGGTGATGGAGCCCGGCCTCGCCGCCAGGCACCCCGAGATCACCACCTACCGCGGTCGCGGGATCGACGAGCCCGGCGCGACGGTGGCCCTCGACCTCACGCCGCAGGGCTTCCACGCCTCGGTTCGCGGACCGGGCGGCAGCTGGTACATCGACCCTTACTACCACCGCGAGCAGAGCGTCTACGCCAGCTATCGCGGCGTCGACCTCGTCGACAGCCCGCACGAGGACTTCGTCGAGCGCGGCCCGGTCGGCCGCAGCGCGGCCGACCAGCCCGAGAGCGCCAACGCGCCGGGCGACGTCGTGGCGGTGCACACCTACCGCCTGGCGCTGGCCAGCGACCCCGCCTACGCGAACTACCACGGCGGCGCCGCCAACGTCACCGCCGCCAAGGTGACGCTCATCAACCGCGTCAACCAGATCTACGAGGACGACCTCGCCATCCACCTCAGCCTCGTCGCCGGCAACGACCTTCTGAACTTCGACACCGAGGCGAAGATGCGAGGCGCGAACGGGCCCTGCGGCGCCAGCGCGTGCTACACGGCAGCGCAGTCGTCCAGCTGCGAGATCAACACCCTCGACCGCACCGACGCCGTCCTCAACCAGCTGATCGGCGTCGGCAACTACGACATCGGCCACCTCGGGTTGGGCGTCAACGGCGGCGGGGTCGCCTACATCGGGGTCGTCGGCGGCACCCTCAAGGGCGGCGGCTGCACCGGCGTCTCGAAGCCGATCGGCGACCTCTTCGCGGTTGACTTCGTCGCGCACGAGATGGGCCACCAGTTCAATGGGCGCCACACGTTCAATGGCCTCACCGGGTCCTGCGGGAAGAACAACATCAACCTGCCGACCGCGGTCGAACCGGGCAGCGGCAGCACGATCATGGGCTACTCCGGCATCTGCGGCTCGGACAACCTGCAGCCGCACAGCGACCCGTACTTCTCGCAGCGCAGCCTCGACGAGATCAACGCCTACATCGCCGGCGCGCCGAACCGCGGCGGCGTGATCACGGCACCCGGCAACCGCTCGCCGGTCATCTCGGCGCCCGGCGCGTTCACGATCCCGACGCGGACGCCATTCGCCCTGACCGGCTCGGGCAGCGATCCCGACGGCGACGCCCTCACGTACATGTGGGAGCAGAACGACCCCGGCGGCGGCAGCGCCCTGACGAACAGCACGAAGTCCAGCGGCCCACTGTTTCGCGTCTTCGGCAGCGCCGCGGCCGTCACGGAGGCGGGCACGATCCTGACCCCGTCCCCCGGCGAGAACAGCGCCGGCATCAGCCCGACGCGCGTGTTCCCGGACCTCGCGCAGATCGCCGCCAACAACACGAACGCGGGCAGCGGAAGCTGCGCGAACGTCGACTGCTGGTCGGAGTTCCTGCCGACATCGAGCTACGCGAACACGCTGCACTTCCGGCTCACCGCGCGCGACGGCGGCGGCGGCGTCTCGCGCGCCGACACGACGCTCACGCTGGCCAAGTCGGCCGGTCCGTTCTACATGATCGACCAGCCGCCCTCGAGCATCGAGGCAGGCAGGCGGACGACCGTCACCTGGAGCATCGCCGGCACGAGCGCGGCCCCGATCAGCGCCGCCAACCTGCGTGTCACGCTGTCGACCGACGGCGGCCTCACGTTCCCCCAGGTCGTGCTCAAGTCGACGCCCAATGACGGCAGCCAGTCGGTCCTGCTGCCCAACGCCGACACGACGCGCGCGCGCCTGCGGATCGAGCCGATCGGCAACGTCTTCTTCGACACGAGCGACACCGACTTCACCGTCATCCCCGGCGCGCCCGTGGCCACGAGCAGCGCGCCGGGCAACACGACGACCGCGCAGTACTCCGACGCGATCGCCGACCCGACGATCGACGCGACCGACGAGAACAGCGCCGGCTCCGCTCTGACCGCGACGATCGACGGCCTGCCCGGGCTCACGATCAGCCCCGGCGCCGCGACGGTCAATGGCCGTACGTTCACCATCGGCGGCACGGCAAACGCCGCGCCCGGCACGTACCCGGTCGAGGTCACCGTCAACGACCATGCCGGCCCCCCGAGCCACGAGGGCGTCGCCGCCTTCGACGTCGTCGTCTCGCCCGAGAACGCCGCCGCCGCCTACACCGGCGACACGCTCGTCATCGGCGCGCCCGGCGCGAGCCAGGCACCGGTCAACCTGAGCGCGTCGGTGTCCGACAGCCCCGACGGCGCGCCCGGCGACATCACGAACGCGATCGTCTCGTTCAAGGAGGGCGCGACGACGCTGTGCTCCGTCGCGGTGACCGCGTCCGGCACGGCGACCTGCGGCACGCTCAACCTCGCGACCGGCGCCACGCATCACATCAATGCCGTCGTCGGTGGGCGCTATACCGGCAGCGCCGCGGGCGATGTCGAGGTCCGCCGCACCGAACCGCCGGCACCACCACCGCCGCCACCACCACCGCCGCCGCCACCACCGCCGCCACCACCGCCACCGCCGCCGCCCGTCGTCGTGGCCCCACCCGTCGTCCCGCCGCCGGTCGTCCTGCCGCCGCCGGTGACGCCGCCGCCCGCCCTCTCGCTGACCCGGCTGCTCACCCCGAGCCTGACGAGCGTCGGCAAGCGCCGCAAGGTGTCGCGCAGCGGACGCGTCGCGATCCGCCTGCGCTGCCGCATATCGGGCACCGGCGCCATTCCAGGCACGTGCCACGGGACAATCAAGCTGACCGCGAAGATCAGGGGCAAGACACGGACGATCGGCAGCGCGAAGTTCAGCTTCTCGCGCCGGAAGGCCAAGACCGTCTCGGTCAAGCTGACCGCGCTGGCACGCAGGACGATCAAACGCTCGACCCGGGCCAAGCTGACCGTGCGGGCGTCGAACTTCCCCAGCCCCAGCAAGGTGAGCAGGAAGACCGTCGTCGTCGTGCCCCGCAAGCGCTGACGTCACCTCGCTGCCTGCTCGGGCCCCGGTCCGCCCGACCGCGCCATCGCGCGAGCGCGCGTCTGCTGAGATGACTGGTGATGCGAAGCCCGGCCCACGACACCGCGTCCTCGCGCGCGACCTGGGACCGGCTCGCCGCGCGCTACGGCGCACAGGAGCGCTTCGAGACCGCCGCGATCGACGCCGCGCTGCGGCTGGCCGCGCCGCAACCCGGCGAACGGCTCGTCGATCTCGCGACCGGAACCGGGCTGCTGCTGCGCCGCCTGGCCGCGCGACCCACCCGCCCCCGCGAGGCGATCGGCGTCGATGCTTCGCCGGGCATGCTCGCCCGCGTCGGGTCGCTCCCGGACGGCTGGTCGACGCTGACCGCCGACGCCCGCGCCGTCCCGCTGCCCGACGGCTGGGCGGACGTCGTGACCTGCGCCTACGCGCTGCAGCTGCTGCAGCCGCGGCAGCGCGCCGAGCTGCTCGCCGAAGCCCGCCGCCTGCTGGCGCCGCGGCCCAGCTCCCGCCTCGTCGTCGTGACGGTCTGGTCTGAGGGCGACCACCTCGGCGCTCGGCTGCGGCGAGGTGCGCTCGCGCTCGTCGCCCGGGCTCGTCCGCAGACGTGGGGCGGCCTGTGCCCACGCGATCCCACGGCCGACCTCGCGCGGGCGGGGTTCGCCCCGTCGCAGCGGATCGTCCTGGCCCGGGGGCGCTACCCGTCGCTCGTGCTGGCGGCGCCGGCACCCGAGGGCGACCCGCCGCCCGCGGGGTAGGCCGCATACTCCCGGTCGGGTGGACGCCAGTCCGACTTGATAGCTTGAATGTCACCCGCTTTTTGCCTATTTCCCGCATTGGAGGATGCACATGCCATTGACGATCGGCGATACCGCGCCTGATTTCGAGGCCGAGACGACCGAGGGCCCGATCTCATTCCACGACTGGCTGGGCGATTCGTGGGGCGTGCTCTTCTCGCACCCGCGCGACTTCACGCCGGTCTGCTCGACCGAGCTGGGCTACATGGCCTCGATCAAGCCCGAGTTCGACCAGCGCAACACGAAGATCTTGGGCCTCTCGGTCGACCCGGTCGGCAACCACGAGAAGTGGGCCGAGGACATCGAGGCGATCGCCGGTACGGCGCCGAACTACCCGGTCATCGGCGACGACGACTTCAACGTCGCCAAGCTCTACGGGATGCTCCCCTCCGACGTCGAGGGCGAGGCCACCGAGCGCACGCCGGCCATGAACCAGACGGTCCGCAACGTCTTCGTCGTCGGCCCCGACAAGAAGATCAAGCTCGTCCTCGTCTATCCGATGACGACCGGCCGCAACTTCGACGAGGTCCTGCGCGTGATCGACTCGCTGCAGCTGACCGCCAAGCACCGCGTGGCAACGCCCGCGCAATGGCAGAACGGCGAGAACGTCATCCTCACCGCGGCGATCTCCAACGAGGAGGCCGAGCAGCTGTACCCGGAGGGCTGGGACGCCCCGCGCCCCTACATCCGCATCGTGCCGCAGCCCAGCTGAACGACCCGTATTGCTCAGCGGCGGCGCGGCCCGAACCCCGCGCCCGCCGCCGGGCCGATGCACCTGCGGGCTCCCCGCGCGCCCGCCAGCCCGTAGAGTCGGCGCTGCCCGATGCGCCGCCTGCCCTCCGTCCACCCCGCCCCGATCGTCGCGGGCGTCGTCGTGCTCGTCGTGCTGTGGCTCGTGCGGCCGATCTGGCACGGCCTGGCGATGTTCTTCTGGACCCAGCCGATCGTCTGGCTGCCGCCGATCGTGCTGCTCGCGCTCGGCGGCGTGCTGCTGCGCCGCTCGCAGCGCAGCTGGAGCACGCTCGAGGACCTGCGCAGTGGCGTGCGACCGCCCGCCTACCTGTTCGCGTTCCCCGTGCTCGCGTTCTTCACGTTCATCGTCTGCGCGGGGATCTCCGCGCCGCTCGTCGGCCGGGCGATCGTCAACAACACGACGTACAGGTCGATTCCCGGCCTGCCCGCCGGCGGCATCGTGCGCATCGTGCCGCGCGATGTCGCCGAGGTCAACGCGTCGAGCGCGTTCAACTCGTCGACCGAGACGCTGACGAACTTCCGCATCGTCAACACGGACAAGGGCCTGGCCTGGACGGCGCTGCGCACGCCGCAGGGCGCGTTTCGGGTCTTCTCCAAGAAGAGCCAGGGGATCGTCGAGCTCGACGCCGAGCAGACCGCGCGCACACTGCGCTACATCGACGGTGAGCTGAAATACGCGCCCGGCCTGCAGATCACCGACAACCTGCGCTGGCGGCTGCTCAAGGAGCGCTTCCTCATCAACCTCGAGGAGCCCGTCGGGATCGAGACGCCGAAGGGGCCGCGGATCATGGTGCCCTACCTGGAGTACAAGGGCTGGCTGATCCGTCGCCCGGTGCTCGGCGGCGTCTTCGTCGTCGCGCCGGACGGCACGATCGAGGACCTCGAGCCCGGCGAGGCCGCCAAGCGTCCCGAGCTCGCCGTGACGGGGCGGATCTTTCCCGACACGCAGGCGCGCCGGGTTCAGGACGCCTTCCAGTACAAGGGCGGCATCTGGAACGCCTGGTTCGTGCACGAGAACCAGACCTCGATCTCCGATACCGAGGCCAACCAGCAGCCCTACCTCGTCGACTTCGGCTCCGCCGGCCTGGGCATGCAGTGGGTCACCGTCGCCGAGCCCTTCGGCCGCGCGTTCGCCGCCAGCGCGATCTTCCTGACCGACGCGACGACCGGCCAGACGCGGATCTGGCGCGTGCCGGCCCGCACGTCGCTGAGCGGCAACCGCCGCGCGCTGCAGGCGGTGCGCGCCGTCTCGATCCCCGGCATCGACTTCGGCGACGGCGCACCCGGTGCGGCGGGCTCGGGCAACTTCCGCGTCGTCGAGCCGCGGCCGGTATTCGTCAAGGGCCGCCTCGTGTACCTGACCTCGATCATCCCCAAGGAGGCCAACTCGGTCTCCAAGACCGTCGTCGTCGATGCCGAGACGAACAAGCTCGTCGCGATCTTCGACAACGACCGCGACTCACAGGCCGAGACGAAGACGATGAACTACGTCAAGACCGGCGAGGTCCCCGACGACGCGGTAGCTCCCGGGGCAAGCGGGACCGACACGACGGACAGCGGGTCGACCGGTGCGACGACGACCACGCCGAGCGCGACGAGCACGACGCCCGGCGCCACGAGCACGACGCCGAGCGGCGGCTCGAGCACGAGCGTCCAGCGCCAGCTCGACGACGTCATCCGCCGCCAGCGTGAGCTGCTCGACGAGATCCAGAAGCTGCGCGACAACGTCGCCAAGGGCGGGTAGCGGTCGAGGGTCGGTCGCGTTGCCGGCGGACCCCGCTCCCCGTCGATTCACCGTGACGTTCACGACCATGCGCAACGAAGCTGTCGGCGCCCGGGTTGTCTCAATGGTCGGAGGGCGTGACGGACGAGGGCTGGGGATCGGGAGTGTCCGACCACTCGTGGTTGTGCTCGCGCTGTGGCTGGCCGCGTGCGGGAACGATGCCGGCCTCACGTCGACGTCCGCGATCATGTCGTAGTCGCCGGGCTCAGTCACCGCGGTCGAGCTCCTCGCGCCACGCCGGCGCTCGCGTCCCGGCCCCCGCCGGCTGGCCGAGTTCGATCCAGGCGCTGACGACGCGGATGCCGTGCAGCGCGCTCGACAACCACGTCTCACGACCGGCCAGTTCCGCGGGGTACGGCGCGCGCACGCGCAGCTCGACGCCGCGCTCGCGCGCGATCGCCAGCAGCAGGCCGCGGGTCACGCCGGGCAGCGTGTGCTCGTCGGGCGTCGTGCAGAGCACGTCGTCCTCCCACCACAGCAGGCTCGACAGCGCGCCCTCCAGCAGCCGGCCATCGCCGTCGCACAGCAGCAGCTCGTCGCCGCCGCGCGCAGCGGCCGTCGCGCGCAGGCCGGCGAGCAGCGCGAGGTCGGGCCCCTTGCGGCGCGGGTGGCCGCGAGGGTCACCGGGCGCGCCTAGGACGACGCGCGCCTCGCGGACCGGCGGCGGCGCACGGCGCAGGCGCAGAGCGAAGCCGTCGGCGGTCAGCTCGACGCGCGGAAACCAGCGCCCCTGCAGCGGCAGCGCGGAGCGCGCGGCGGCGCGGAAGCGCAGCAGATCGTCGCGGTCGGCGCCGAGCTGCAGGCAGGCGGCGCCGAAGCGCGCCCAGTGCGCCGCGGCGGCCCGGTCGCCGCCCTCGTCGACGAGCCACGAATCGGCCGCCAGCAGGGCGGCCACCGACCCCTCGGCGCCCGGCGCGAGCTCACGACCGTCCCATCTCAACTCGCTGTCTACGCTGTCCAGCCTCTCGTGACGACACTGCTGATCGACAACTACGACTCCTACACGTTCAACCTCTACCAGCTGATCGCGAGCGTCGCAGGCGAGGAGCCCGTCGTGGTGCGCAACGACGAGATCGAGTGGAGCGCGCTCGCCGCACACGGGTGGGACCGGATCGTCGTCTCGCCGGGCCCGGGGCGCCCCGAGCGCGAGCGCGACCTCGGCGTCGGCCGCGCGGCGCTCGCGCAGCGTGAGATCCCGGTGCTCGGCGTCTGCCTCGGCCACCAGGGGCTGGCGCATGTCGGCGGCGCGAACGTCGTGCGCGGCGAGCAGATCGTCCACGGACGGATCAGCACGGTCTTCCATCGCGCTGACGGGCTGTTCGCCGCGATCCCGCAGGGCTTTCGCGCCGTGCGCTACCACTCGCTTGTCGTCGAGCCCGCGCTGCCGCCCGCGCTCGAGGCCCTCGCGTGGGCCGACGACGGCACCCTGATGGCGATCGGCGACCGCCGCCGCCGGGCCTGGGGCGTGCAGTTTCACCCCGAGTCGATCGGCACCGAGCACGGCGCTCAGCTGATCGCGAACTTCCTGGCGCTGACGCCCGGCCGCCGCCGGCCACGCTCGCGCGCGGCGGGGCTGCCGCGCAGCACCGTCGTCCCCGGCGGGCGCGCGCCGGCGCGCCGCGGCGGCGCGGTGCGGGTCACCCCACGCACGGTGGACAACATCCCCGACCCCGACTCCGCCTTAGCCGCTCGGGTCGGCGACCAACCCTCGGCGGTCTGGCTGGACTCAAGCCGCGTCGACCCGGCGCTGTCGCGCTTCTCCGTCCAGGGGGCGGCGCTCGGCGGTCTCGGGGCCGAGGTCCGCTATGCGGTCTGCGACCGAGAGGTCACCGTCACAGGCCGCGACGGCAAGCGCGCGACGACGCAGGAGACGCTGTTCGCCTACCTCAGCCGCGAGCTCGCGCGCCTGCACACCGCCGGGCCCGAGCTCCCCTTCGACCTCAACGGCGGCTTCGTCGGCTATCTCGGCTACGAGTGCAAGGCAGACTGCGGCGCCGCCGACGCCCACGCCGCCGAGCTGCCCGACGCATTCTGGCTGCTCGCCGACCGGCTGCTCGTCGTCGATCACGCGCTGCAGCGCACGCACCTGCTCGCGCTCAGCGACGCCAGGCCGGAAGAGCTCGCCGCCGCGCAGGCGTGGCTCGACGCGACGGCGGCGCGGCTCGACGACCTGCCCGCGCTCGACGAGCCGCCGCAGCTCGACCACGCCGAGGCCGCGCTGCAGTTCACGCTGCGCCGCGGGCGCGAGCACTACATGGCGAACATCGAGACCTGCAAGCGCCTGCTCGAAGCCGGCGAGAGCTACGAGATCTGCCTGACCAACCAGCTCGACCTGCCCGCGGTCGCCGACACCTTCGCGTTGTACCGCGTCCTGCGCCGCGTCAACCCGGCGCCCTACAGCGCCTACCTGCGCCTGCCCGAGGGCGCGGTGCTGAGCTCCTCGCCCGAGCGCTTCCTGCGCGTCACGCGCGACCGCACGGTGGAGGCCAAGCCGATCAAGGGCACGGCGCGCCGTTCACGCCACGCCGCCGCCGATGCCGCTGCCCGCGACGCCCTCGCGCGCAGCCCGAAGGACCGCGCCGAGCACCTCATGATCGTCGACCTGCTGCGCAACGACCTCGGCCTCGTGTCGCAGATCGGCAGCGTCCACGTGCCCAAGCTCATGGACGTCGAGAGCTACGAGACCGTGCACCAGCTCGTCTCGACGATCCGCGGCCGGCTGCGCGCCGACGTCGATGTCGTCGACGCGATCCGCGCGACCTTCCCCGGCGGGTCGATGACGGGCGCGCCAAAGCTGCGCACGATGGAGATCATCGACGGCCTCGAGGGCGCCGCGCGTGGCGTCTACTCCGGCGCGCTCGGCTACCTCGCGCTCAACGGCACGGCCGACCTGAGCATCGTCATCCGCACGCTCGTCGCCACGCCGGAGGGCGCGACGATCGGCGCCGGCGGGGCGGTCGTGATCCTCTCCGAGCCCGACGACGAGTACGGCGAGATGCTGCTCAAGGCTCAGCCGCTGCTCGATGCGGTGAGCCTCAGCGGGGCGACCGGGCGGCGCCCGGCACGCGAACCGCGCGTGCCTTAGGGCTTCCCGCTACGCGAGTCTGGCCCGGCTCAGCCGATGAGCACGGGCGTGGACATCGGCACCCGCTTGTACAGCGCGATGACGTCGGAGACGTGCATGCGGATGCAGCCGTGCGAGGCGCGCGAGCCGATCGAGCCGTCCTCGCCGGTGCCGTGGATGCCGATCCCGCCCGCGAGCCCCATCCAGCGTGCCTTGAGCGGGTTGCCGGCGCTGCCGCCGGTGACCGTCGTGCCGCCCAGCTCACCGGCCCACGGGCTGTTGGGCACCGACCAGACCGGGTTGACCTGCTTGCTCGTGATCGAGAAGCGTCCGCGCGGGGTCGGGTACTGCGGCTGACCGACGGCGACCTTGTAGGTCTTGACGACCTTCAGGTGCTTGAACAGGCGCAGCTTGAAGTTCTTCTGGTCGATCGTGATGACCGTCGACGCGCCCTTGCGCAGCGTGGTGGCCGTCACCTTCGGCCTGGGGGCGAGCAGCCTGGGCTTGAGGACGCGCGTGATGCGCGGGTTGACGAGCGCCGCGGAGAGCTTCTTGATGAGATCGCGCCGGTTGATGTCGCGCCCGCGCCGGGAATGGGTCACGCGCACGCGTCGCAGGGAGATCTTCAACCGCGAGTTGCGCGGGGCGCGGTACAGGCGCTTGTCGATCTTCGCCGCGAACGTCTCGACGACCGACTTGTCGAAGCTCACGCCGAGCGGCACGTCGACCCGCTGGCCCGCGGCGTCGCGTCCGGCATAGAGCGCCCGCTTGGCGCTCTGCAGCGCGTCGAGTCGGGCGAGCGCATCGTCGGTCTTCAGCTTCCACGTGATGTCGGCCGCCTGGACGGTGATCAGGCCCGCGGCGATCCGCCCGCCGTGGACCGCCTGCAAGCGGGCGGCGGCCTCGTCGACGGTCAGGCCCGCCACGTCGGTGCCCGCTGCCGTGACGCCGGCGAGGATCCGCTCGCCCGGCAGCGGCGGCTGGGCGCCGGCCGGCGCGGCGGCAAGCAGGGTGGCGATCGCCAGGCTGCCGGTGAGGAGCAATGAGCGCAGAGCCATCGAGGCCAATGTACCCGTGTGCGCGGCGCGGTTACGCCGGTCGGCGCGCTTGGCGCCGTCAGGCGCGGCCGTAGACCGGCACATGCGCGCCGCTCACGACGCCCGAGCCGTCCTCGCAGAGGAACCGCACGACGGCGGCGATCTGCTCGGGCGCCACCCAGCGCGCGTGGTCGGCGTCGGGGCTCGCGCGGCGGTTGGCCGGCGTGTCGATCACGCTCGGCACGACGGCGTTGGCGCGGATGGCGTCGTGGCGGTCTTCGGCGGCGAGGACGTCGACGAAGGCGAGCACGGCGGCCTTCGCGACGATGTAGCCGGCCGCGCCGGCAAACGGCCGCAGTGCCGCGCGCGAGGAGACGCAGACGATCGCGCCGCCGCCGGCCGCGAGCAGGTGCGGAAGGGAGGCGTTGCAGACAAGGTAGGCGGGGCGCAGGTTGAGGCGCAGTTGGGCCTCGTAGTCCTCGACCGGTGTCTCGTGCACGCGCCCGCCCTCGGCGAAGCCGCCGACGAGGTTGACGACCGCACGCAGCGGCGCCTCGGGGTCGGCCGCCGCGAGCGCGCAGACGGCGTTCGTCGAGTCCGCCTGCGACAGGTTGGCCGGCTCGAGCACGAGCCGCTCGTGGGCGGGCAGGCGGTCGCGCTCGCGCTCGGCGAAGACCGGCACGACGACGCGCCAGCCGGCGTCCAGGAACGCACGCGTGACGGCCGCGCCGAGGCCGCCGGTTCCGCCCGTGACGATCGCGCTTGAGGCCATGCGTGGCAACGCTACCGGGCGTCCGCGGCGGCGGTCCGTCCGCGTCGCTTGCCACCGTGTTCGCCATGACCGTCAGAGAGCTGCGGGAGGGCGCCGAGGTGCAGTGCGTGCTGCTCGTCCGCGCGGCCGAGCTGCGTGCCGGGCCCGACGGCGGTGAGCACCTGCGGCTCGTGCTGGGCGACCGCAGCGGCAGCCTGCCGGCGATCGTCTGCGACGACGTCGCCGCGATCGCCGCGATCGCCACCGCCGGCGTCGCGGTGCACGTGAGCGGGCGCCTGCAGGCCGGCGCGCACGACGCGGGCGAGCTCGAGCTGCGGATCACGGCGCTCACGCGCGCCGAGCCGGGCAGCTACGAGCCGGCCGACCTCGCCGACGGCCCGCCGCGGTCGGCGGCGCAGATGGAGTCCGACCTGCGCGAGCTGCTGGCCACCGTCCAGGACCGTGACCTGCGCCGCCTGCTCGCCGCCGTCTTTGGCAGCGACTCACCGCTGTGGCCGCGCTACCGCTCGGCGCCGGCCGCCAAGCGCTTTCACCAGGCCTACCGCCACGGGCTGCTGGAGCACTCGCTGTCGGTCGCCCAGGCGGTCAGCGCGATCAGCGCGACGTTCACGGAGATCAACCGCGATGTCGCGGTCACCGGCGCGCTGCTGCACGACATCGGCAAGCTCGACGCCTACGCGTTCGCGGGCGGCGCGATCGAGATGACCGACGCCGGAAAGCTGCACGGCGAGATCCCGCTCGGCTACTACCGCGTGCGCTCGCTGATCGACGACATCGACGGCTTCGACGCGAGCACCGCCGAGGCCGTGCTGCACATCATCCTCAGCCACCACGGCTCACTCGAGCACGGCAGCCCGATCGTCCCCTGCACGCGCGAGGCGACGCTCGTGCACTTCTGCGACAACCTCGGCGGACGGCTGGGCTCGTTCGATCGCCTCGAGAAGGAGCTGCCCAGCGGCGAGCGCTGGTCGCGCTTTGATCGCGTGCTCGGCGGCGGGGCGTACTTCGGCTCGCCCGTGATCACGGGCGACGCGCGCGAGGCGGCCTGACGACCCTCCGACGATGCCGGCCGGCATCGCCCAGCCGACCGTCGACCCCGCAAACGCCCGCAAGGAGCGCAACTCTCCGCAAAAAGCGGGCGCTACCAGCCGCGATCGGTCCGGCTGGGCGCGGACGGGCCCTATCGTGTCGCCCCATGGCCAAGGACACGGAGAAGCTCATCCGCCAGCTCTCCCTGATCTCGTATCTCATGGCGGAGCGACGGCCGGTGACCGCGCTGGAGATCCGCCGCGACGTCGAGGGCTACAGCGCGATGAACGAGGACGCCTTCGCGCGCCGCTTCTACGCCGACCGCTCGGAGCTTGACTCGCTGGGAATCGCGCTCACCGTCGAGCGGCCGGTCGACGGCGTCGCCGAGCAGGAGAACTACTCGCTGCGCCCGGAGAGCTTCCACCTGCCGGCGATTGCCTTCTCCGATGCCGAGCTGGCCGGGCTGCAGACCGCGCTGTCGCTGCTCGACGGCGAGTTCGCCTACGCCGAGCCGCTGCGCCTGGCGCTGCAGCAGATCTCCTGGGGACGCACGAATCCGATGACCGCGCCCGAGCAGCGCGCTGTCGGCCTGGGCATCAAGGCCTCGGTCGACGGCCACGAACTCTCCCAGCGTCTGGCGAAGATCGAGACGGCGATCTTCCGCAACAAGACGATCACGTTCGACTATTACACGATGGCGCGCGACGCCACGGGCACGCGTAGGGTCGACCCCTACCACCTGCTCTTCAAGGGCGAGTTCTACCTGCTCGGCTACGCTCACGAGCGCAAGGCGCTGCGCGTCTTTCGCCTCTCGCGCATCCGCGGCAAGGTCGCCTACGCGACGAAGGCCGAGCACGACTTCAAGGGCCCGCCCGAGGGCTTTGACCCGCGCCCGTACGCCAACCGCGCCGACTGGCAGTTCGGCGACCCGGTCGGCACCGCCGAGATCGAGATCTCCGAGCGGATCGCCTGGCAGATCGAGCGCCATTTCGGCCGCTTCGGCGAGGTCCAGCCCGCCGGCTCCAGCGGCGACATCGTCTTCACGACGCCGTATGCCGACCGCCGCCAGCTCACCGCCTGGGTGCTGCGCCTCGGCGAGCACGCCCGCGTGCTCGGACCGCCCGAGCTCGAGCACGAGCTGGCCGAGCGGGTCGAGCTGCTCCACGAGCGCCACGTGGGCTCGTCGCCCCAGCTCGCCGCCGCGGTGGCATCCGACGCCGGCGAGGAGGACGAGGCCGCGGCCGCCGGCAACGGCGCCGTCCGGCGCGCGGACGTCGCGATCCGGCCCGAGCGCTTCGCGCGTCTCGTGACGCTCGCCTCGATCCTCATCCGCGCGGGCCGCGGCGGGATCAAGCTCGACGCCATAGAGGTCTGCGAGACCATGCAGATCTCCGACGCCGAGCTGCGCGAGGACATCAACGTGCTCAACGTCGTGAACTTCGGCGGCGGCTCCTACGTCCTGTACGCCGAGATCGACGAGAGCGGAGCGATCGAGGTCGACCCCGAGCCCTACTCGGACAACTTCGCGCGCCCGGCGAGGCTGCTGCCCGTCGAGGCCAAGGCGCTCGTCGCCGCCATCGACCTCATCGGCGAGCATCTGCCCGAGGGCTCGCTGCGGTCCGCGCGCGAGAAGATCGTTGCCGCGCTGGGCTCGGACCCGATGCAGGCGGGTCTGCACGTCGCCGACGCCGGTGCCGACGACTCGGCCGTCGCGCGCGTGGCCTCGGAGGCGATCAGCCGCCGCCGGCTGCTGCGGCTGGACTACTACAAGTCCAACGAGGACGAGTACACGACGCGCATCGTCGAGCCCTACGCGCTCGTCAACGGCGTCGAGGGCTGGTACGTCGCGTCGTTTGACCCCGAGCGCGACGCCGTGCGCCACTTCCGCCTGGACCGCATCCGCCGCGCCGAGGTCACCGAGACGCCCTACGCGCCGCGCCCGGAGGTCAACCCGGCCGCCGAGCTCGACGGCTGGCTGCGCACCGGTGAGGTGCATGCCTCCCGCATCGCGCGCGTCTGGGTCTCGCCCGAGCGGGCGCGCTGGGCGCGCGAGCAGCGCCGCGTCGCGCAGGAGCTCGCCGACGGCTCGGTGATCGTCGAGTTGCCCTTCAAGGGCACCGACTTCCTCGTCCGCGACGTGCTCGCCGAGGCCGGCGACGCCGCCGTGCTCGAGCCGGCCGAGGCGCGCGAGGCCGTGCTGGCCGCCGTGCAGCGCCTGCGCGCCGCCGCGGTCCGCTGATCACACCGCAGGAGGGGGCCCGAACAGCCCGAATCTTCGTGCACGACTACAACGTCCGTCCACTCCTACCAGATTCGATCAAGATGGGATGCAGTTGGCACGCGTGCATGCCAACATGCCGCGTGGGGGGGTATGGGTGGCTCGCCCGTTGGTTGGCGAGCACGGACAAGTCGACGTGACGCAGCGTGACGCACTCATAAGGCGGGCCAGGCGCATGGGCGCTCCGGAGCCGCCACAACGATTGGAGACGCATGACTCGCAGGCTTCTCGTAGTCCTCGCAACCGGGGTGGGGATGCTTATCGCAGCACCCGCGGCATCGGCCTTCACCACCGCACCGGTGTGGAAGTGCCGCGGCAGCGCCGCAATCGTCTCGGTCGCCGGGCAGAACCGGGTCGAACCGATCGTCGCCAACGGCAACATCAACACCGCCAACGGTGTCGATCCGGATCGCGCCCAGTGCGTCGACAGTGAGACCGGTGCGGGGAACACGCCCACGCAGCTCGGCATCGACCCGAGCTTCCTCGGTGCCGTGACCGGCAAGGCCAGCACCGAGATCAACCCCGACCTCGGTCGCGCGATCGATCAGGCGATCCTCGCCGAAGGTCGTGTCGAGGATCTCAGCCTCCTGCTCGGCGCCGCCGGCGCGACGCTCGGCGTCGGCGCGGCGAACTCGACCGCGGTCGCGAAGTGCGTCCCGGGCAACACGGCGCCGCAGTTCTCCGGCGACAGCCGCGTGGCCGACCTGACCCTTGGCGGTGCGAACCTGCCGCTCGACCAGCTCGTCACCCAGCTCACGAACATCCTCAACCCGATCCTTGGGGCGATCGTGGAGATCAAGGTCGACGAGCGCATCCAGACGGCCGACTCGCTGACCATCAACGCGCTACACGTCAAGGTCATCCGGGGCGCGACGCCGCTCGTCGACGCGATCATCGGTCAGGCGAGGGTCAACGTCGACGGCCCGGTCTGCGATCCGACCAAGCAGAACGACGGCTCGGGCGAACCGCTCGGCCAGGTCTGCCCGACCGGCTCGCAGCTCGTCCAGGCACGCAACGTCTGCGTCATCCCGGCCGGGACCAACGGATCGAGCCTCGGCGAGATCATCATCGGCAAGCCCTACCAGGGTCCCAGCGGCGGCACCGTCGTCCCGATCGACGTCGCCCGCAAGCGCTACGGCAGGTCGCCGTGCCTCAGCTTCGGCGGGGCACCGAAGTTCGCGATCATCGGCACGAACAAGGCTGACCGCATCACGGGCACGAACAAGGCCGACCGCATCATCGGACTGGCCGGCAACGACAGGCTCGACGGCGGTCGCGGAAACGACTGCATCGAGGGGCGCACCGGCGGCGACAACATCTCCGGTGCCCTGGGCAACGACAGGCTGTACGGCAACTCGGGCAAGGATCACCTCAACGGCGGTCCCGGCACCGACTACATGTCGGCCGGCTCCGGCGACGACAGCCTCAACGGCGCCTACGGCCGGGACACCGCGATCGGCGGTTCGGGTCGCGACTTCATCAACGTCGCGACGGCCGGTCCGGCCGCCAAGCGCGTCGACTGCGGTAGCGGCAAGCGCGACGTCGCCCGCATCAACAACAACGAGCGCAAGCGCGTGAAGGGCTGCGAACGCGTCGCCGTGTTCGGGAACAACGACAGGTAGCCGGCGACAGCAGACCAAGAGCCACTACGGAACACGGGCGGGGCTGGCTACAGTCCCGCCCGTGAGCCGTCGTGAGCAGATCAAGATGTCCGGGGCCGAACTGGCGGCGTTCCTGGACGAGGAGCGAACCGTCATCTGCGCGACGGTCGGCCACGACGGATTCGCGCATCTCATGCCTCTCTGGTACCTGATGCGCGACACCGAGACGTGGGCGTGGACGTTCGCGAAGTCCCAGAAGGTCCGCAATCTCGAGCGCGCGCCACGCGCCACCCTGCAGGTCGAGGCCGGCACCGAGTACGCCGAGCTGCGCGGCGCGATGCTCAAATGCGACGTCACGCTGCACCGCGCCGCCGAGCGCGTGGCGGAGTTCGGGGCGGCGCTGCTGGAGCGCTACCGTGGCGTCGAGCCCGGCCAGCTCGACGAGCCGACGCTCGCGATGATCGAGCGCCAGGCGCCCAAGCGCGTCGTGCTGCAGTTCAGCCCACGTTCGGTGGTCACCTGGGATCACCGCAAGCTCGCGGCGGGCGTCTACTGATGGCGCACCCATGAAGGGGCTGATCCTCTCCGGCGGCAAGGGCACGCGGCTGCGGCCGATCACTCACACGAGCGCCAAGCAGCTCGTGCCGGTCGCCAACAAGCCCGTGCTGTTCTACGGGATCGAGGCGATGGCCGAGGCGGGGATCGAGCAGATCGGGATCATCATCGCCCCGGAGACCGGCGACGAGATCCGCGCGGCCGTGGGCGACGGCTCGCAGTTCGGCGTGTCGATCAGCTACGTCGAGCAGGACCAGCCCGGAGGCCTCGCGCATGCGTCGCTGACCGCCGAGCCGTTTCTCGACGGCGAACCGTTCGTCATGTACCTCGGCGACAACATCCTGCAGGGCGGGATCACCGACCTCGTCGCGTCGTTTCGGGCCAGCGAACCCGATGCCCTGATCCTGCTGACGCCGGTCGACGACCCCGAGAACTACGGCGTCGCCGAGCTCGAGGGCCAGCGCGTGGTGCGGCTCGTCGAAAAGCCGCCGGAACCGGCGACGAACCTCGCGCTCGTCGGCGTCTACATGTTCACGGCCGGCATCCACGACGCCGCCCGGGCGATCGAGCCCAGCGCGCGCGGTGAGCTGGAGATCACCGACGCAATCCAGCACCTCGTCGATTCCGGGGCCCGCGTCGAGCCGCACATCGTGCGCGGCTGGTGGAAGGACACCGGTCGCCTGGAGGACATGCTGGAGGCCAACCGGCTCGTCCTGGACCGCATCGAGCCGCGCGTCGAGGGCGAGCTCGTCGACGCGCAGTGCGATGGGCGCGTGGTCGTCGAGGCGGGCGCCCGGCTGGAGCGCACGACGGTGCGCGGGCCGGCGATCATCGGCGCCGGCGCGCGGCTCACCGACGCATACATCGGGCCGTACACGTCGATCGGCCAGGGCTGCGTGATCACCGCCGCCGAGGTCGAGCACTCGATCCTGCTCGAGGGGTCGCAGGTCGCCAACCTCGAAGGACGGATGGAGTCATCGCTGCTGGGCCGCAACGTGAAGATCTCGCGCGGCACCGGGCAGCCGCGGGCCTACCGCTTCATGGTCGGCGACAACTCCGAGATCGGGATCCTCTGATGAAGCTGCTCGTCACCGGCGCGGGCGGGATGCTCGGCCGCGCCGTCGTCGAGTCCGCGACCCGCCTCGGCCACGACGTGATCGCCGCCACGCGCGCGGAGCTCGACGTGACCGATGCCGACGCCACGCAACGCGCGCTGCTGGCGTGGCGCCCGCGGGCCGTCGTCAACTGCGCCGCCTACACCGACGTCGACGGCGCGGAGACCGACTGGAAGACCGCGGAGCGTGTCAACGTCGAGGGCGCGGGGAACGTCGCCGTCGCTTCGGCCGACGTCGGCGCGCGGATCGTGCACGTCTCGACGGACTACGTCTTCGACGGCGCCAAGCGCGAGCCGTGGCTGGAGTCCGATCCCGTCGCCCCGCTCGGCGTCTACGGCGAGACGAAGCTCGCCGGCGAGCACGTCGTGGCCGAGGCCAACGCCGGGCACGTGATCGTCCGCACCTCGTGGCTGTTCGGCGCGGGCGGCAAGAACTTCGTCGACACGATGCTGGCGCTCGGCGCCCAGCGCGAGGAGCTGGCGGTGGTCACCGACCAGGTCGGCTGCCCGACCTGGACCGGCCATCTCGCCGGCGCGCTGGTCGAGCTGGCCGAGCGACCCGGCGACATCGGCATCCGCCACATCGCCGGCAGTGGCAGCTGCTCGTGGAACGAGTTCGCGCTGGAGATCTTCGAGCGCGCCGGGATCGACTGCCGCGTCCTGCCCGCGACGAGCGAGCAGTTCATGCGCCCGGCGAGGCGCCCGGCCTACAGCGTGCTCGGCAGCGAGCACGCCGACCCGCTCACGCTGCCGGCGTGGCAGGACGGGCTGGCCGCCTACCTGACGACCCGGGTGGCGGCATGAAGCTGCTCGTATGCGGCGGCGCGGGCTTCATCGGCTCGGCGTTCGTGCGCGTGCGCCTGCGCGACCACGGCGACGAGATCACCGTGCTCGACAAGCTCACCTACGCCGGCCGGCGCGAGAACCTCGCCGGGCTGGACATCGAGTTCGTGCACGCGGGGATCGAGGACGCCGGGGCCGTCGCGGCGGCGCTGGCAGGCGTCGACGCGGTCGTGAACTTCGCCGCCGAGACGCACGTCGACCGCTCGATCGCCGAGCCCGACGCGTTCGTCACGACGCATGCCGTCGGCACCTGGGTGCTGCTGGAGGCCGCGCGCGCCGCGGACGTGCGCTACCTGCAGGGCTCCACCGACGAGGTCTACGGCTCGATCGAGGACGGCTCGTTCACCGAGAGCTCGCCGCTGGCGCCCTCGTCGCCCTACAGCGCGACGAAGGCCGGCGCCGACCTGCTGGTGTCCAGCTACTTCCACACCTTCGGCCTGCAGACGCTGATCTGCCGCGGCTCTAACAACTACGGGCCCTATCAGTACCCGGAGAAGCTGATCCCGTTGATGGTCCT
>JBBSQG010000007.1:0-19770 GCA_038258125.1 Solirubrobacterales bacterium | reverse complement strand
CCGCCGGCGAGCTCGTGATGTTCGACCGCTCCTGGTACAACCGCGCCGGCGTCGAGCGGGTGATGGGCTTCTGCACCCAGGAGGAGTACCAGGAGTTCATGCGCTCCTGCCCGGAGTTCGAGCGCATGCTCGTGCGCTCGGGGATCATCCTCATCAAGTACTGGTTCTCGGTCTCCGACGCCGAGCAGGAGAAGCGCTTCCAGGCCCGCGTCAACGATCCGATGCGGCGCTGGAAGCTGAGCCCGATGGATCTCAAGTCGCGCGCGCAGTGGGTTGAGTACTCGCGGGCGAAGGACGACATGTTCGCCCACACCGACATCAAGCAGGCGCCCTGGTTCGTCGTCGACGCCGACGACAAGCGCCGCGCGCGGCTGAACTGCATCGCGCACCTGCTGTCGATCGTCCCCTACGAGGACGTCATCCCGCCGCCGCTGGAGCTGCCCAAGCGCCAGGACGACGAGCACTACATCCGCCCGCCGATCACCGACCAGACGTTCGTGCCGGAGATCTACTGACGAGGGCGCGGCAACGCGCGCGCCAACGAGGTTGCCCACCTCACGCCGCGAAGTCTCGCCGCATCGCGGTCGTGATGGAGCGCCGCGGTGCCCCCGGGCGATCCGTGACAGGACCGCCCGGCCGGTGGTCGGGTCAGGCTCGCGGCTGCACGGCGACGACGTCGAGATCGGCGAGGTGGGCGAAATCGTCGGGGTTGCACGTGTAGAGGGGCAGCTCGGCGGCGAGCGCGGTGGCGGCGATGAGGAGATCGACGGCCCGTCGTCCTCGGGCCTCGCGGCCGGCACCGACAACGGCCGCGTAGATCCGGCCGTACGCGCGCGCGGCCGCGACATCGAACGGCAGGGGATCGAACGTGGCCTCGGCGCGCTGCAAACGATCCTGGCGCCGCGCGCGCTCGGCCGGGTCGGTCGTCGCGAGTGGTCCGGCCACGAGCTCAGCCAGCGTCACGGCCGAAACCGCGATCTCTTCGGGAAGGTCGGCGGACATGATGCGATCGAGATCGATGACGACGGACGTGTCGATCAGCCCGCGAGGGCGCCGGGGTTCAGCCACGCGGCGTTGGGTCTTGGTCGAGCAGCGCGTCGATGTCGGCCCGCAATCGCAGCGGATCGATCGCCGGTGCGCCGCGGAACGCCGCCAGCGCGGCGTCGGCGCTCACGAACCGTCGCGGACTCGTTGGGCTCAGCTCGCCAACGGGCACACCGTTGCGAGTCACGACGAAGCTCTCACCGCGGTCGAGTGCGCGCATGATGTCCCCACTGCTGTTACGTAGCTCTCGTTGCGAGATCTCACGCGCCATCGCTCCACCGTAGCACGCGTGCTACGGCCCGCTCGGTCCACGTCCACGACCACCGGAGATAGCTGCTGCACCCGGTGTCATCAACGATCTTGCATGCGGGTCAACGTTGATCAAACGGTCCTGGAACATGCGGATGAGAGGACTCGAACCTCCACGAGCTTGCACTCACGGCGACCTGAACGCCGCGCGTCTACCAATTCCGCCACATCCGCTGGCCCGCCCACCTTAGCGTTTCGGGCTTGCCCACCGGCGTGCCGCGGGTCGCGATCTCGGCGTGGAACGAGCCGGAGGACGAGGCCGGCTTTGCTACCGTGCACCCCGTTCCGCGCCGCTATCGTCTAGGGGACTAGGACGCCGCCCTCTCACGGCGGAAACCGGGGTTCGAATCCCCGTAGCGGTACTTCCGAAAGCCCCGTGGTCGCAGGGCGCTCGTCGTTCTGACGGGCTCGTGGGCCAGCAGGTGGGCCAGACGCGCCTATCTGCGACCACCCGGCTCCCGCCCCGCTGCTCGCCACGGCGATGCGGGCTAGCGCCAACGCGCGCCCGCACCGACCGGCTGGGGACTGACCCCCGGTTTCCGCCGGGCCGGGCCGCGTCGACGCTCGCCAACTCACCCGATGCACTCGCACGCCAGTCGATACCGAGACAAGAAGTCCGAACTGGAGTTCTGACCTTGCGTCGGCTGTCGCCGTCGCTCCGAGTTGGTCTACGACGGTCAGTACCGTCGGGATGTGATCGTCGCGGACATCTGGGCCAGCGATTGGGGGCTTCGGCTCGGCGGCGGCTGCCCTCGCCGCCCTTGTCGCTGTGCGGTTTGCCAAGGCGACAGTCGACGAAACGCGCGCTGCCCGCCGTGAGGCCCAGCCGAGCAGGGCTACAGGGTAGGTGCCGCCCCGACGTGACATCAGTCTGCGGAACCCAGGACAAACCCGCACCTACAATGGACGCGTGAACCTAACCGATCTCGCTGACCGCGTTAGGGATGCGGTCGCCGTTGCTCGGACCCCTCATCCACTGGGTGGGAGTTGGCCGATCACGTTCCCCACCGATCACCTCGGGGAAGACGGATGGGCGTTGTTGTGGGAAGCGGTACATGCCGTGCGCGAACAGGCCGCGAAGACGTTCGTGCGGTTCACGGAGTGGAATCTTGCGTTGCTGATCGCCGACGAGCTCGAAGGGAATCCGCAGCTCGACATGATCGGGCTCGTGGCGGCGTTGCGGGTGCACGCAGCGGAGCACGGCCCGCGCGTCGTATGCACGGCGCTCTGCAATCTGCGGATTGACCGATCAGCCATCCGCGTTGCTGACGACGCCGTGCTTGTGCGTGCCTACGCTGACCGCCACGCCGAGGACACCGACGAGGATGTCGCGGCGGACTCCGATGTCCGGCGGTGGCTCGGAACGCGCATCAGCCGCCCGCTGCGGCAGGTCGACGTGGGCACCGGATTTGACACCACCCGGACAGCGGCGCTTCTGACCGTGGAACACGGCGCCCCAACTCTCGCCCTCGCTCGCGCGCGAGCGAGGGCTCAGTACGCGATTGCGATGTGGACGGTGCTCGCGCCCCCTGAAGGGCGCCACGTCCTGCCGGATCTCGGTGTCTGGACGCCGCAGCCCAGCGTCCACGCTGCGCAGAGACACCGGCCCGTTCCTGACCCGCCGGTTCTCGCGGGCGGGCCTTCAGAAGAGGGAGGCGGCTTCACGACGTACTCTCCGTTTGAACTCCCCGCAGATGAGATCCTGCGGATGCCCTTCGATGCGATGACCTTCGCGCATCGTCGGGGCGCACAGGCCGTGCTCAGCGCGAGCCTTCAACTCCTCGCTGCCGGACGGGCGAGCCGTCTCCAGCCCTCGGAGCGGATTCGGGCGCTAATGGCCGCCGTGGAGTGCCTAGGCGAGCAACCCTCTGGCAAAGGTGCTCGCCAGCGTTTCTTGCGGCTCGCCGAGCGCCACAAGACGAACGCGGTGCCGACGCGTGGATGGGACGCTGAGCGTGTGAAGTTGGCGTTCAATCGTATGGTGAAGGCTCGGAACATCGCCACTCACGGCGCAGACGCCGTCCTACTCGACCTCGGGTATCCGCACGCTGCTCAGCGCAAGCTCCTCTACGGACAGGAGGCCCTCGGCGTCGAACTTGCCGCAGCGAGCTTGCAAGCGGATCTGCCGATCCTCGTGCATGTGGTCGGACGAACGCTGGACCTCACCGTCCGGGATCTCTCAAGCGATGCATGGAGCGACACGGCATTCACCAGCTACTTCACTTGACACCTCCGGAGAGGAGGCTCGCGGAACCGCATTCGGGGCGGAAGGCAGGAAGTCGCCGTACAGGTGTCGGAGCAGCGCGCAGCCCATGCACGTCGCGTCGTGGTCAGCCCAGGGCCGGACTCGGTACACCGTGGTCATGCGCAGAGGAGGGAATCGCCGCTTCTCGCGAAGCATCCAGGCGCGGCGGAACTCCGGGAACGTGGCGAAGCCCTCCGCCGTGAGCGACTCCTCGCTGATCGCGCCGAGCGGCTCGCGCCACACGTTCTCCAAGACGATGAGAGCGCCGTCGTACTCGCCTCGTGTGTTGATCGTGTAGGCGACGGCGGGACTCGGCGTGGCTACGTTCCACAGCGCGCTGTGCCGGCCGGATGCGGCGCGGAACTCGCGCTTGGCTCCGTGTTTGACGGCCGCCCAGTCCGCGCGCGGTACCCGGAGGAAGACGGTGCTCGTCTGGTGCTGTCGGTAGGGGTTGGGACCTCGTGCTCCGTTGGCTGGCATGCCTTGTGGATAGCGCTGAGGTCGGACGCACGCGCAGGCCAGCGGCTGCCGACCCGTCGGTTTTCGCGCACTAGGTTGTGGCAACCACCGGACGGTCCTACGAGCGTGGCGGAGTCTCGGGCCGCCCGATCCGGTGAAGCCAGTCGCTGCCGCGACGCCGACATCAGGGCAGGACCGAATCTTGGTGCGACGCGCGTCTTCAGGTGAGCCCGTCGAGCAGCTCGCTTGGGGTAACGCCAAATCCGCGTGCGACGCGCATGATGGTGGAGAGTCGCAGGTCGCGCTCGCCGCGCTCCAGTCTTCCGATCTCGGTCGGATGGAGGTCGCAGGCGTCCGCAAGATCTTCTTGCGTCCACTCGCGGCCCAGTCGGAGGGTCGGGACGTTCTCCCCGATGCGCTGCTGGGGCTCAGGGTCGGGAACACGGGCGCGCCGCTTGCGAGGTTGCACGGCCGCAGCGTCGCCTCGGACAGCCAGCAACTCCAGAGCACACTACTCCGGAGCAAGTTCCTCAAGTTTGGCTCCCGTCGGACCGATACCGCGTCCGAGCGGTCTCGTAGAAGACCGAGAATCACCAACCTTGCCGCCGGGACTCACAAAGGAACCAACCATGCGCATCTTCCTCGTCATTGTCGCCGTGGCCCTGCTCGCCAATGCCATCGGCCTGCTCCCGAATACGGACAGCGGCGGTGCGCAATGGACTGCGAGTGGCCGCATGTGCGGCTACGACTACGCCGCCGACGACAACTGCGCGGACGACTTCAAGTGCCGCGAGAACAACGGCACGGTGGAGATCTACCTGCCGCAAGGATTGGCAAGCACTGGCACCACGGGCTGGGAGTGGAACCAAGACGTTGGAGCGCGTTGCGGAGGCAAGCCATGAGCGGCGAAGTCCTCGGCCTTCTCGGCCTGTTGTACGTCGTAGCGAGGGTTAGCGGATGGAATCCGAAGATCAACCAGCGGCGGACGGCACCGTCATCACGGTCGGAACTGACGCCGAGCAGAGGACCAGCGGAGCCCATGTCCGGCGCCCCGAGGTACCACCCGAAAACTGGGACCTCGACCTTTGATGTCCACGTCGAGGTCGCTGCTATGGCGGGGGTTGGCGTCGGGGTGAAGGAGATCCAGCGGATCGTCAACGTGGCCGATTGCTACGTCACTGCGGAGGGCCTTGACCCGGAGGCTGCCACGTTGCGTGCCGAAGCCGAGGCACTGCCGGTCAGCACGCAGTTGGCTATCAGGCGAGCAGCAGATGCGCACGCCGCACGGTGAGAGAAGGCGCGGGCGGGAACGACGCCAGGCGTCCGGGTGTTGGGTAACCCGAGCGCCGCGAAGTCCACGAACCTGAGCACTCGACGCCAAGGGCCAGATTCGGAGTGCCCGTCGTAGATTAGGCATGTGAGGATCAAGACCGAGCATGGTGGAGTACGTCATCTCGGTCAACCGCTGCTGAGCGTTGCCGAGGCTGGCGAGCGCGTCGGGTTGAAGCACCTCGCCATCCGACGGGCGATCCAGCGCGGCGAGTTGGAAGCGTCCAAGCTGTGCGGGCGAATTCGCGTGGCGCCCGAGGATCTCGACCGGTGGGTCGAGCGCAACAGCGTCGGCGGGGACGTGGCCGCTGACGCGCCGGAGCGAGGGCCTTGAACGGCGAAGACCGCCCGAAGGCGGCCTCCACTCAGCGCCCCACAGACGGTATCAGCGGAGACGGCGGCCACCGAAAGCTTCGACTCCTTGACGTTGCGCGCATGGCGGCGACCGAGCCGCCGCCGGTGCCCTGGGTGGTCGAGGGGCTCGTCATCCAAGGCTGCCTGACGCTGCTCGCCGGGCGAGCTGGCGAGGGGAAGAGCCTCCTAGCCCAAGCGTTGGCTCTCGCGGCCGCGAGAGAGCACGGGGGAGAGGTGGGTGGGCTCGCGGTCGAACGCGGCCGGGTGCTCATCGTGGATGCGGAGAACGGGCCAGACGAGATACACCGGCGTGTACGCGCCCTTGGGGTGCAACAGGAGGACGCATCCAGGCTGACGGTCGCGGAGGCGGACGGATTTCATCTGGCTCGGGACCTTGACAGGCTCGAAGCCCTCGTCGCGGCCGTGAAGCCAGGGCTACTTGTCCTCGACGGCTTCAGGTCTCTATGGGCGGAAGGTGACGAGAACGACAGCAGCGAAACATCGCAGGTGCTAGGTCAGCTTCGTGACCTGACACGCCGCCACCGCATTGGGACCATCCTCATTCACCATTCACCCCGGCGCGGTCCGACGTACCGAGGCTCCAGTGCCATCGCGGCGAGCGTGGAGCTTCTCTTTGTGCTGGAACGGGTCGAGGGCGACGACGATCCTCAGCGTAGGAGGCTCCGCTGCGAGAAGTGCCGCCCAGCTTCCGAGCCTTCGCCGCGTTGGGTGCGGCTGGCCTCGTCAGATCAGCTTGCGGACGGCCGCCTCGCGATCCAGGCGGCCGAACCGTTCGTGCAATCCGCAGCGCGACACGCGAAGACGACAGACCTCCTCATCCCGGAGATCGTTGAGCTGCTGCGCCGCAATGGTCCACTCATCCGCGCCGATATCGCCCGGCGCATCGGCCGCAGTCCCACCGACGGTTCTGTAGGACGCGCGCTCCAGGCCGCGACCGCAGCGACTGATGTCGTCCTACATGACGGCCGGTACCGTGCTGCCAGCCACGATGGCACGGTGGCTGGCAGCGGCGATTCCGGCCGTGCCAGCCAGCCAGCGACCGAGGCTCCAGCGATGGCTGGCAGCTCAGGCTGACGTATGGCGGGGCGCGTGAGCCCGCCCACGGAAGCCCGCGATGGCTACGCCCGTCGTTCGGTTGTTCCGCTCGCATACACGCGCTCCGGAGCGGCGGCGTCTCTCGGCGTGAGCGTGGACACGTTTGACAAGTACGTCCGTTCATATATCCGGTGCGTATACGTGGGTTCACTTCGGATCTACCCCGTGTCCGAGCTCCGGCGATGGCTGGAGCAGAACCTCGTGAAATCCGGAGCCGACGGAGTCCGGTCATGACGCCAGTCGGTACGATGTGTGAAACAGAAAGCGCCCCCGCGACGCGCCAACGTCCGGGGGCATGGCCCACGAGGAGGAACCCTCAATGAGCAGTCGGAAGCCTAAGCCCGTTCCCGGCATCGAGACGCGCCACCTGAAGGATTGTCGGACGAGAACCGGGGGAGGATGCAACTGCGAGCCGAACTTCCGGGCGCGCTTCAGCGGACCCAACGGGCGCATCGTCGGTCCGTGGCTCCCGACGCTCGCGGCGGCGAAGAACTGGCGGATCGACACGCAAGCCCGCGTGAAGAACCGGACGTACTTCGAGCCGACGCGCCTCACGCTCGACGAGGCAGCGCGCGACTTCATCGAGGGCGCGCGTTCCGGGACCGTGCTGAACCGCAAGGGGAGGATCTACCGCCCGTCCGTTGTCCGTGACTACAGGGCCGACCTGAGGCGCCATGTCCTGCCGACACTGGGCGACCGGCGGCTGAGCGACATTCGTCGCGCCGATGTCCAGCAGCTCGTGGACGAACTGCACGCGAGCGGCCTCGCGGCGAGCACCGTCCGCAACGCGCTCGATCCGCTCCGCCGGATCTTCGACCGGGCCGTCAAGCGCGATCTCGTGCCCTTTAGCCCGTGCCAGAGCCTCGACCTGCCTCGCGGCACCGGAAGGCGCGAGCGGGTGGCTACGCCAGCCGAGGCCGCCCGCCTGATCGCCGCTCTCCCGGACCGCGACCGGGCTCTGTGGGCGACCGCGCTGTACGCGGGGCTCCGGATGGGGGAGTTGCGCGCCCTCCGGTGGTGCGACGTGGAATTCGAGGTGAACGTGATCCATGTGCGCCGCACCTGGGACGACGAGGAAGGCGAGCAGGACGGTGGAAAGACTCCCGCGGCGGTCCGCGACGTACTGCTCATCGACAAGCTGCGGCCGTTCCTCGTTGCTCACCGGCTCCTGAGTGGTCGGCGCGATGGACTGGTCTTCGGCGACACGAGCGAGCGCGCGATGGTGCGATCCACTATCCGGTCACGAGCGCTGGCGGCCTGGGATGCGGAGAACAAGCGGACGCGGACGAGCGCGACGGAGCTGGGGGCTGAGCTTGACGCGGCCGCGCTCCTCGCACCGATCACGCCGCACGAGGCCCGGCACACGTTCGGGTCGATCATGGCGGCGGCTGGGGTGGACGCGGACGAGAGGCTGCGTCAGATGGGCCATACGAGCGCCACGATGATGCGGTGGTACAGCCACGCATTCGAGGGCAGCATCGCGGCGGCGTCGGAGCGCGTTCAGGCGTTCCTCGACGCGCAGGCCGCCTCGTGACTGCGTGGGCCAGCCGTGGGCCAGATGGTCCCCGTGGCGAGCGGTCCTGAGCGGTCCTGAGCGGCTCGACTGCGCCGGATCGCGCCGGAACCCCAGTGTCTACGGGCGATCAGCGCGATTTCGAATCCCCGTAGCGGTATTGAGAAGCCCCCGCAAAACGGGGGTTTTTCACCGGCATCGTCTTGGACCGCGCCGGCAAGACCTACAAGCCCGCCACGCGGCGCTCCTACCGCCTGGCCGTCGAGAAGTACCTCAAGCCCGCGCTGGGCGGCTGGCGCGTGTCGGAGTTGCGTCGCCGCGACGTGCAGGATCTTGTCGATGAGCTTCGCGCACCCGGCCTTGCCGCGAGCACGATCCACAACAAGATCGATCCGCTGCGGGTGCTCTACCGCCGGGCGCTGAAGCGCGACGAGGTGACGATCGATCCGACGCACGGCCTGGAGCTGCCCGCCAATCGTGGGCACCGCGATCGGATCGCGAGCCCGAAGGACGCCAGCGCGCTCCTTGCCGCGCTGCCCGACGAGGACCGTCCGCTATGGGCGGTCGTGCTCTACGTCGGGCTGCGGATCGGCGAGCTGCGCGCGTTGCGCTGGGCGCGCGTCGACTTCGAGGCCGGCGTCGTCCGCGTCGAGCGCGGCTGGGACGATGCCGAGGGAGAGATCGACGTCAAGACCGGCGCTGGGCGCCGGGCGGTCCCGCTCGCGGGAGTCGTGCGCCGCGAGCTGGCCGCGCTGAAGCTACGCACGGGCCGCGACGGCGACGATCTCGTGTTCGGCCGCACGGCGGCGCTGCCGTTCGTGCGCAGCACGATCCGCTCGCGTGCGCTGAAGGCATGGAAGGCCGAGAACGCGCGCGCCGCGAAGCGCGCTGAGGACGAGGGACGCGAGCTCGACGCCGCCGAGATCCTGCGTCCGCTCACGCCGCACGAGGCGCGGCACTGCGCTGCGAGCTACCTCATCGCCGCCGGCCTGAACGCCAAGCAGCTCAGCGTCTACATCGGCCACTCGGACATCCGCACGACGTACAACCGCTACGGGCACCTGATGCCTGGCGACGAGGCCGAGGCCGCGGCGCAGCTAGACGCATATCTCGAGGCTTCAGCGGGCGCGATCCATGCGTGACATCGCGCACGCAACCGCGTCGTGGGGTGGCCGTCGGGTGGTACATTCACCGAAGATCGTGGGCCGCCGCTCAATAGCGACTGGGCGACTGGCGATGGAGCCACAGCCATGGCGGAAGGCGATCCACAACGCATCGATGTGCCGATTTCTTGGGTCGGGTACGACGACCTGCCCATCGCCTACGCGAACCAGTTCCTGGTGCAGGCCCAGCCGGAGAACTGCTTCGTCATGGGAATCGGGCAGTCCACACCGCCCGCGTTGATCGGCAGCCCCGAGCAGGTTGCCGAGCAAGCTGCGCAGATCGAGTTCGTTGCCGTCCGCCCACTTGCGAAAGTGGCGCTGACGGAGGACAAGGTGAAGGAATTGATCGCCGTGCTGCAGGTCAGCCTGGACAAGGGAGCGCACCTGCGCACGTTGATTGACCCGCGAGGAGACACCACATGAACGGCTCGACCACCGTGCTTGTCGTCGAGACGCCGCACACCGCATTGTCCGGTCAGATTGCCCCGGAGCAGACGCACACCAACACTCAATCCACGCGGCAGCGACTTGTCCCTCTCACGATGCCGCATTCCCAGCAGTACTACTGGCAGCGTCGGTGGCAGCAGGGCGAACGGGAGACTATGGCCGCGTTCGAGGCCGGCGAGGGGATCGTCTTCGACAGCGACGACCCGGAAGACATCGTCCGCTGGTTGCACGCTCCCGATGGCACTGACGCCGATCAGGATTGAGCCGCGCTTCAAGCGCGCCTACAGGAAGAAGCCGAGGGAGATGCAGTCGGTCATCGATGCGGCGCTCGTCAAGCTGCGGACGAATCCGCGTGATCCGGCGTTGGGCACACACAAGATCTGGGGCGCGCGCGGCGTATGGGCAGCGGATCTCGATCGCGGGAACCGGCTTACGTTCCATTGGGAAAACGACATCATCGTGCTTCGCAACCACTGCAATCACGACATCCTGGACCGCAACCCGTAGGCCGCAGAGCGTGGACCACTGGTGGACCGCAGACGCATGGAGCAGCGAGCCCGGGAATCACACGCGCTGCCTACAGCGCAACGATCCGAAGCGTCGGGTCGAGGACGGCGAGGTCTCTTGGGTCGCTGCTGATGACGGCGTGATCGCGGTCGCGCGCGCAGATCACGACGGATGCGTCGACGACATCAGCGGTGCTCGCATGCCCGCACAGGGCACCGGCGGCACGAGCCTCGGGCTCGTCGAGCGGCACGACCGTGACGGTGGCGAGACTGAGGAAGCGAGCCAGGCGAGCCTGGCGGGTGCCACCGCTCCACGCCTGTGCGACGACGCCCGCCGGCACGACGAGATCGGCACCGGCGGCGTGCGCTTCATCGAGCAAGGCTTGGAGACGGGGATCACCGCGCTCGATCGCGATCAATGCGCCCGTGTCCAGCGTGACGCCAGCCACTCAGGACAACCCGAGCGTTCGGCGGGCCCACTCGCGGTCTTCGTCGGTGGGGGGGCCGGCTTCTGCGGCCATCTCGGACAACAATGCGGCCAACTGCTCGTAGCGGCCGTGCTCCTCGATCGCGTCGGCCACGAAGGCCGAGACGGATGCCGCGCGGCCGTCGGCAACCGCTTGGCGCGCGGCTGCGACGAGCTCGTCCGGCAGGCTGACGGCGATCTTCGTGGTCATACCGCGAGCATACCGCCGCGATCGCGCAGTTGAGCCTGACAGGATCAGCCCATCGGCTGCGGCATCGCGTGCTCGATCGACGACGGTGCTGTGGAGTTCCAGCAACTCCGGTGGTAGACGGCGGCGGATCTCGCCGGCATCGCACTGCAAACGACGCGTCCACGCCTCGGGCGTCTGGTGAGCGCCAAGTCCGATCAGGGTGTCCCGTGCTCTCATCGGTCCGCGGCCTGCCGCGGCCTACTTCCAGTGGGCCTTCCTGGTATCGAGCCCACGGCTGTCGGCCACCGCAACGATCGCCGCCTCAAGCGAGACGAACAGCCAGGCGACCGCCTCCGTGTGGTCATCCGCTGCAACCGCTGGCAGGGCTCGTTCAAGGTGCTCCCTGGCGAGGACCGCGTTGCTCCCTGGAGCCATATCGTCGATCGTAACCCCTGGTTCGGCGGCCTGACGGCCCTCTTGCCGGCCAACCGAAGCGGTCCTGCCGGGCGACGGACGGGAACCCGGGGTTGTGCCCGACGATGACCGGACTACTTGGCGCGTACCTCGAACTCCGTCGGCCCGAACGTCGGCCCGTCCTCGACCGTGGCGGTGAGGGAAAGCACGACCGGCCCCTCGACCCGCAGGGAGATCGGATGGGCGAACGGCGTCTTGACCACGGCTGCGGGGCTCGACGGCGCGATCCGGATGCTCCCCAGCCCACCCGCCTGGCCGTCGCTGCCCTCCACCGAGACGTTGATGACGTGACTGCGCCCGATGTCCTCGGGCGCATAGACGATGACCCCGACGAGGGTGAGATCGACCTGGGCGGGGAACTCGCTGACCTCGGAGCTCTCCCAGCCCCCGCCGGCCATGCCGAGCAGGCCGCTGTCCCCGACTCCACCGGTGTTGGCGACTGTGAAGACTTCAGTGTGCATCGCAGGACCGTATCCGGGATCCCGGCGTTGCGTCGCCCGCGCCGCCGCTACTCGGCGGCCAGTGCCGCCCGGCCTTCTTCGGTGATCGACCAGCGGTCGCTCGCGTACATCGTCTCCGCGATCAGCCCCTGGCGCTTGAGCTTGGCCGTCAGGCGGTTGACGTCGTCCTCCTTCCAGCCCGGCTTGACCTGCGGCGCGATCGTCTCGTCGCTCACCGAGCGCTGGTCAAGCACGATCTCGAGGATCCGGCGCTGCGTCTCGTCAAGGGCCAAGCAGCTCAGCCGCCGTGGATGCGTTCGTAGGCGCGGCGTTCGGCGGCTGCCAGCAGCGCGGCCTTCTTGCGCTTCTCCTTGGCCGCCTTGTGGGCCGCCAGGTTGCGCTGCGCGACCGCTTCGAGCGCTGCCTTGTGGGCGGCCTTCACGGGTCCTGATTGATCCTGGGGCATCGGTCTCACTCTCGCCGGGGGTCCACAGTGTGGCACCCGCGCCGACGGACACTCCGAAACCGGCCGCCGGGCCGCGCCCGGCGGGTGGGACCTACCCGTCGCTGCCGGCCAGCTCGGTCTCGGGCACGACGTAGTAGCGCTTGCCCTTGGGCTTCGGGATCGCCGTCACCCCGCGTCGCGTCGCGACGACGGGCAGCGTGCGGTCCAGGTCGCCGCCGTGGGCCTCGACCCAGACGGCCACGGTGGCAGGATCGGCGCCGGCCTCGACGACCTTCTCCTCCATGATCACGACCTTGCCCTCGGCCGACCAGATGAACGGCGCCGTGGGAAGGCTGGACAGCAGCTTGCGAATCTCGTCGTCGCTCATGGCGCCGAATATAGGTCAGTTCAGAACTGCGTGAGCGACAACGTGTTGCCGTCGGGGTCCTTGAACCACGCGACCTTGGCGCCGCCCGGCGCCTGCCAGATCCCGAGGTCGTCCTGCTCGACGCCCTCGAAGCGATCGAACACCGCGCCCCGCGAGGTCAGCCCGCCGACCGACGCCGCGAGATCCTCGACGCTCCAGCCGAGCACCGTGAACGGATGCGGCTCGAGCTTCTCGACGGTCACGACCCGCAGCAACACGCCGTTGGAGCGAAACGCGCAGGCGAACGGGCTGGAGCCCTCAAGCGTCAACCCGAGCACGTTCTCATAGAACGGTCGCGCCTTCTCCATGTCACGCGTGGGGATGAAGGCCATCAGGTCGGCGCCGGCGAGCGACGGTCCCGCGGGCACCCGGCCGGCCTCGAGCTCGCGGTCAGGGACGATGAAGAACATGAGGTCGAGCTCGGTCGCGTCCGGTGCAGCGAACATCGGCGGGATCCGCTTGGGCCAGCCGAGCACGCCGCGCACCCAGGCCTCGACCTCGTCGGGGTCGCCGCCCGCCGCCACGATGCCGGCGACCGGGATCGCGCTCATGTTCGGCGGGATCGGGATCGTGATGTCCGTCGGCGCGGGGACCGAGGCCAGCAGTGCGCGGATCTCCTCGCCGTCCATCAGCCCTGCGAGCTTCCCGGCTCCCACAGCGGCTCGTCGCCGTCGTTGGCGCCGCGGCTGAGGATGAACAGCAGGTCCGACAGGCGATTGAGGTAGCGCACGACCTCGGGATTGGCATCCGCGACGAACAGCGCGCGCCGCTCGGCGCGCCGGCAGACGGTGCGACAGACGTGCAGCTGTGCCCCCGCAGCGCTGCCGCCCGGCAGGACGAATGAGCGCAGGGGCGCGAGCGTCGCGTTGACCTCGTCGCAGGCGCCCTCCAGCCACGTCACCTGGTCGGCGGTCACGCGCAGGCGCGTGCGCTTGGGCGCGGCGTCGGCGCCGGCGGGCGCGACGTCCTCGGGCACGGCGAGGTCGGCGCCGACGTCGAAGAGGTCGTTCTGGATGCGCCGCAGCCAGGCGGCGTAGGCCTCGGGCAGGCCGGCGACCGTGAGCGTGACGCCGATCTGCGCGTTGAGCTCGTCGACATCGCCGTAGGCCTCGATGCGGGGGTGCGTCTTGGGCACCCGGCTCATGTCGCCCAGGTGCGTCTCACCGCCGTCGCCGAGCTTCGTGTAGATGCGCGTGAGGTTGACGGTCATACCGCTGCCCAACGCTACAGTGCGCGCGCAATGCCGCCGCCGACCGCCCGCCGATTCGCGCTGCTGCTGAGCGGCCTGCTCGCACTCGCCGCGCTGGCCGGTTGCGCGGCCACGAGGTCGGCCGGTTCCGGCGAGCTGGCGATCACCGTCACGCGCGACTTCGGGGCCGAGGCGGTCGTCGCGCTCGGACAGGAGCGTGTCCCAAAGCCGCCCGGCCTGGCCGAGATCCTGCAGCGCTACCCGACCACGCGCCACAAGCAGAGCCTGTTCGTCAACGGCATCCTGGCCACCGATCCGGCCGCGCAGCTCAACGTCCACGGTGGCGACCGGGTCTGGCAGGACCAGCACAACACGAACGTCAACGACGCGATCCCGGCGGTCGTCGGCTCCTTCCCCGAGCCGTTCCTGCACGGGATCGACGGCAAGCGGCTGCCCGTCCGCGTCGAGTGCGACGACCCGCGCGGCGGTCCCTGCAGCCAGGTCGCCGAGAAGCTCGTCTCGCTCGGCGTCGTCGCCGGGCGCAGCATCATCAGCCGCAGCGCCGCCGACGAGTCGCTGCGGATCCTCGTCGGGCCGTGGAACCGCCTGCGCGGGCGCGACCTGGAGTCCGACAGCATCGACGCCGGCCCGCGGTCAAGCGGGGTCTACGCGCGCTTCGACGCTGCCGGCGACAAGCTCGTCGTGCTCGACCCGGGGGGTAAGGCGGCGAAGACGCTCGGCGCCGGCACCGGCTTCATCGCGGCTACAGCCAAGCGCGAGCGCCAGCCGGTCTGGTTCGTCAGCGGCACCGACGCTGCGGGGGTCGCCGCGGCCGCCCGCGCGTTCGACGAGTCGGTGCTCGCCGACCGCTTCGCGCTGGCGATCTCCGACGACCTGCCGGTGGCCGTGCCGCAGCCCTGAAGGACCGTCGCCGGTGGTTGACTGGCGAATCGGTATGTTCTTCGCCGCATGAAGGTCGGGGTGCCAAGAGAGACGGCTGCAGGTGAGACGCGCGTCGCGCTCGTGCCCGACATCGTGCGCAAGCTCACGGCCAAGGACTTCGAGGTCGCCGTCGAGTCGGGTGCGGGGGCGGACTCGCGTCTCTCCGACGAGGCGTACGAGGAGGCCGGCGCGACGATCTCCGACGATGTCTGGAGCGCCGATGTCGTCGTCAAGGTCGCCCCGCCGTCGGCCGCGGAGATCGCCAAGCTGGGCGACGACAGCGTCCTGATCGGCTTCCTGGGGCCGCTCTCCAACCCCAAGACGACGCAGGCGCTGGCCGACGCGCACGTGACCGCCTTCGCGATGGAGGCGATCCCGCGCATCTCGCGTGCGCAGTCGATGGACGCACTCTCCTCGCAATCCAACGTGGCCGGCTACAAGTCCGTGCTCGTCGCGACGAACCACCTCGGCCGCTTCCTGCCGATGATGATGACCGCCGCGGGCACCGTCCCGCCGGCCAAGGTCCTCGTGCTCGGCGCCGGCGTCGCCGGGCTACAGGCGATCGCCACCGCGCGGCGCCTGGGTGCCCAGGTCACCGGCTACGACGTGCGCGCCGCCGTCGCCGAGCAGGTTCAGTCGCTCGGCGCGCAGTTTCTGGAACTGGAGGCGGGCAAGGGCGCCGAGGGCGAGGGCGGCTACGCCCGCGAGCTGACCGACGAGGAGAAGCAGGCCCAGCAGCAGGAGCTCGCCGACAAGATCGCCACCTTCGACGTCGTCATCACCACCGCGCTCGTGCCGGGGCGGCCGGCGCCGCGCCTGGTCACCGCCGAGAGCGTGATGAAGATGAAGCCCGGCAGCGTCATCGTCGACCTCGCGGGGGAGACGGGCGGCAACTGCGAGCTGACCGAGCCCGGCGAGACCGTCGTCAAGCACGACGTGACGATCATGTCGCCGCTCAACCTCGCCGCCGAGATGCCCGAGCACTCCTCGTCGCTGTACTCCCGCAACGTGTCCTCGTTGCTGGAGCTGCTGATCGGCGAGGACGGAGAGGTCAACCTGAACTTCGACGACGAGATCATCGCCGGCGCCTGCATCACGCGCGGCGGGGAGATCGTCCACGCGGGCGCGAAGAAGACCGTCGAGGGCCAGAAGCCGGCTGTTGCCGAGGCCGCCCCGAAGGCGGAGGACCAGCCCGAGCCCGAGGCCGGCGAGGAGAAGCCGTCATGACGAGCACCGTCCTCACGAACATCGCGATCCTCGTGCTTGCCGCGTTCGTCGGCTTCCAAGTCATCTCGAAGGTCCCCAACACCCTGCACACGCCGCTCATGTCGGGCACGACCGCGATCCACGGCATCGTCCTGCTCGGCGGGCTCGTCGCGATCGGGCACGCCGACGGCTTCCTCAGCCGCTTCCTGCTCGTCATCGCGATCGCATTCGGCACGATCAACGTCGTCGGCGGCTTTCTCGTCACCGACCGCATGCTGAGCATGTTCAAGCGCAAGCCCGAGCCGGTCGCAAAGGACGACGCGAAGTGAGCAGCGCCGGGACCGCGTTCTTCCAGGACGTCGACTTCATCACGGCGGCGTACATCGTCGCCTTCGGCATGTTCATCTCCGGGCTGGCGAAGCTGACGAGCCCCACGACCGCCGTCCAGGGCAACAAGATCGCCGCCGTCGGCATGGGCATCGCCGTCGTCGCGACGCTGCTGGACCCGGCGCTCGACGGCGCCGACTTCGCGCTCATCGCGGTCGGCCTGATCATCGGCACGCTCATCGGCGTCCCCAGCGCGCGCAACGTGAAGATGACCGCGATGCCGCAGATGGTGGCGCTGTTCAACGGCGTCGGCGGCGGCGCGGTCGCGCTCATCGCCTGGGCCGAGTTCCGCGAGCTGGGCGGCGACCTGAGCGCCGATCTCGCCGTCGGCATACCGCTCGTCTTCGCGGCGATCGTCGGCTCGATCTCCTTCTGGGGCTCGAACATCGCCTTCGCCAAGCTCCAGGCCCTGATCTCCGGCCGCCCGGTGAAGATCCCGGCCGGCCTGTTCGTGAACATCGGCTTGCTGGCGATCGCGATCGGCGCCGGCGTGGCGATCCTGCTCGGCTCCACGAGCGAGGGCCTGTTCGTCCTCATCCTCGTCGCGGCGGCGATCCTCGGCAACCTCGCGGTGTTGCCGATCGGCGGCGCCGACATGCCGGTCGTCATCTCCACCCTGAACGCCTTCACCGGTTTGAGCGCCGCGGCCGCGGGCATCGCGCTGAACAACTACGCGCTGATCGTCGCCGGCATGATCGTCGGCGCCTCGGGCACGATCCTCACCGACCAGATGGCCAAGGCGATGAACCGCTCGATCGGCAGCGTGCTGCTCGGCGGCTTCGGCGGCGAGGCCCCGGCCGCCGAGGGCGGTGGGGGAGAGACCGGCGGCACCGTGCGCTCGACGAGCGCCGCTGACGTCGCGATCCTGCTCGCCTACGCGCGCCTCGTCGTCGTCGTGCCCGGCTACGGGATGGCGGTCGCGCAGGCCCAGCACACCGTGCGCGAGATGGCCAAGGCGCTGGAGAAGAAGGGGATCGAGGTCAAGTACGCGATCCACCCGGTCGCCGGCCGCATGCCGGGCCACATGAACGTCCTGCTCGCCGAGGCCGACGTGCCCTATGACCAGCTGCGCGAGATGGACGACATCAACCCGGAGTTCGGCCGCACCGACGTGTCGCTTGTGATCGGCGCCAACGACGTCACGAACCCCGACGCGCGGATGAAGGCCGACTCGCCGATCTACGGGATGCCGATCCTCAACGTCGACGAGTCCAAGCAGATCATTGTCTTGAAGCGCTCGATGGCGTCGGGCTTCGCCGGCATCGAGAACCCGCTGTTCTACAACGACAAGACGCAGATGCTGTTCGGGGACGCGAAGGCCAGCGTCGCCGAGATCACGTCCGAGCTCGGGCAGCTGTAGCGAGGAACCAGCCGGGTCGCTGAGCGCAGCGCGACGGCCCCCCGGCTCGCGGATGGCCTGTTCGGCCGGGCGCGATGGGAGGCCGTCTTGCCTCGCTTCTGTCAGGGGCGCCCGTTCAGCGCTTGAGCTTGAGCTTCGTGCGGTCGGAGTCCTGGTTCTTCCAGACGTCGACGGCGATCGTGCCGACGGACATCCTCGCGTCCTTGACCTTGCCGAGCGCGCGCTGGGCGGACCGCGAGAGCTTGACCGTCACGTTCAGCTTGCCGGCCTTGCGGTAGCCGAGCACGATCTGCGGGACCTTGATGAGCTTCTTGGAGACCTTGTAGGCCTTCTTGCCCTTCTTGGCCTTGATCGTCTTGCCGGGGCGCACGTTGCTGGCAAAGGCGACGATGCCGGGCTCGTTGGTCTTGATCTGAAGCTTCATCTTGCCGGTCCTGCCGACCTGCTTGAGCTTGGAGAGGACCTTGACCGTCGGGCGCGGGGCGCTGGCGTCGAGCGTCACGCCGTTGGGGCCAACCGTGCCGCCGGACAGGACGATCGGCCCGCCGGCGCCGGGGCCGCCGAAGCCGGGTGTGCCGGGCGCGGCGCTGCTGTTGGCAAACAGCGTGCCGAGCAGGCTGCCCATGACGTCGTCGGGCAGGGCACCGCCGCCGCCGCCGATCACGCCGCCGAGCGATGTGTCCAGGACGCCGGAGACCGTGTCCTGCACGCCGCCGAGGACGCCGCCGACCGAGCCCGTGACGCCCGTGATGACGCCGCCGGTGCCGGGCACGACGCCGTTGAGCACGCCGCCGAGCGTCGCGCCGGTCCCGGTGACGAGCGATCCGACGTTCGGCACGACCCCGCCGAGCAGGCCGGCCTGTGCGGGCGCTGCGACGACGGCGGTACCGGCGCCGAGGACGCCGATCGTGAGAAGCGCGCCGACGCGGCGCGAGCGAAGAGTGGGCATGTTGTCTATTCGGCCAGTGGCTGGTGCTCCTTGAGCACATTCGATGCAAGCCGGACGGCGCGGGCGTCCGCGCGCTGCGGTCGCGCGGTCACCTTGCGCATTTCGGGTGCCCAGCGCCCGAAACGCGCACCGTCGCGTGCGCTCCGGGGCGGCGGGTCGTCGTCGCGACCCTGCGACACTGGCGCGCGATGATCGATCGTGCCGACGCCCTCGCCGCGCTCGCCGACGAGGAGTTCGATGTCGTCGTCGTCGGCGGCGGCATCACCGGGGCGGGCGTCGCGCTCGACGCCGCCGCGCGCGGCTACAGCGTCGCGCTCGTCGAGCGCGCCGACTATGCGGCCGGCACGTCCAGCCGCTCCTCGAAGCTCGTCCACGGCGGTTTGCGCTACCTGCAGAACTTCGACCTCGGGCTCGTCCGCGAGGCGCTGCTGGAGCGCCAGCTGATGGTCGCGCTCGCACCGCACCTCGTCCATCCCCTGCCGCTCGTCGTCGCGGCCTTCGACGGGGCGCGCCCGGAGCGCAAGATCGGCGTCGGCCTGAACCTCTACGACGTGATGTCGGTCGAGCGCCGCGGACGCTCGCGCGGTCGCGGGCGCCGCGGTCGCGTCGGCGCGGTGCAGCTCGGCGGCGACTTCGCCGAGTGGAGTCCCGAGCGCCATCGGGTGATCTCCGGTGAGGAGGTGCTTGAGCTCGTGCCGGCCCTCGCCGCCCGGGAGCCGACCTCCGGCTACCTGTTCTATGACTGCCAGACCGACGACGTGCGGCTTGTGCTGACCGTGCTCGGCGAGGCCGAGCGCTTCGGTGCGGTCT